>DASZZK010000489.1:0-2036 GCA_035544975.1 Casimicrobiaceae bacterium
CGAGACGGTCGTCGCTGAACTTTTCGGAGGCGAGGGCATGATGAAAACCTGGCTCGCGGGTCACGCGCACGGGGCCGATCCGGTGCTATTTTGACTCATCGTATCGCTGAACGCTTGCGTGGCGTCGCGTCACGTGAGCGCTGCGACGATTCCGCGATGAACAGCCGCAATCGCCGGTTGTAGTAGCGCCCCCAGCCCGCGTCGCGCAGACCCGACTTTTGCAGCACGTGCTGCGAGGCTTTGTTGCCGGGATGAGTGACGCCGATGATCCGCGTCACGCCAAGCTTCTTGAATCCGTAGTCGACCAGCGCCCGCGCGCCCTCGGTCGCAAATCCCTTGCCCCAGGCCTCGAACACCAGGCGATAGCCCACTTCGACGTCGGTCGTCGGCGGGCAATACTTGAGGCAATACCAACCGACGAATGCCTCGTTGTCGCGCCTTGATGCACGCCAGACCCCGAGTCCCGGATAGAGCGCGTAATAGCCGGTTACGCGCCGCGCGGCGGCCTGGACTTCGGCGCGCGACATCGGTTTCCCGCCATTGATGTACTTGAGCACCCGCGGGTCGCTGTCGAGGAGCAGCAGGTCGTCGAAATCCGAGGCCGTGAACTCGCGCATCGTCAGACGCGGCGTGCGCAACAGAATTCGGGTAGCGGATCGCGCCATTGCTCTTTAGGCGCCTTGGCCCAGCTCGGCTAATAGCTCGGCCTGGTATTCCTGGGCCAGCGCCTGCGTCAGCTCGAACAGGTCGCCATCCATGATGGCGTCGATCTTGTACAAGGTCAGATTGATGCGGTGATCGGTCACCCGTCCCTGCGGGAAGTTATAGGTGCGAATGCGCTCGCTGCGATCGCCGCTGCCGATCAGACTTTTGCGCGTTGCCGCTTCCTTCTGATGGCGCTCCTGGCGCTCGCGGTCGAGCAGTCGCGACGCAAGCACCGACATCGCCTGCGCCCGGTTGCGATGCTGCGAGCGGTCGTCCTGGCATTCGACGACCAGCCCCGTCGGCAGATGCGTGATACGCACTGCGGAGTCGGTCTTGTTGACGTGCTGGCCGCCGGCGCCCGAGGCGCGAAAGGTGTCGATACGAAGCTCGGCCGGATTGATCGTGATGTCGGCAATCGGATCGGCTTCGGCGAGCACTGCCACCGTGCACGCGGATGTATGAATCCGCCCCTGCGATTCTGTCTCGGGCACGCGCTGCACACGATGCCCGCCGGACTCGAACTTGAGCTTGGAGTAGGTGCCCTGACCGATGATACGGGCGATGATTTCCTTGTACCCGCCCATGTCGCCGGGACTCTCCGAAATCAATTCGAGCTGCCATTTGTTGCGCTCGGCAAAGCGCGCGTACATGCGAAAGAGGTCACCCGCGAACAATGCTGATTCGTCGCCGCCGGTCCCGGCGCGTATTTCAAGGAAGACGTTGCGCTCGTCGTTGGGATCGCTCGGCAGCAGCGCGCGCTGCAACTCTTCTTCCAGCGCGTCCATTCTCGCTCGGGCGGCCTTCGACTCGTCGTCACCGAACGACTTCATCTGCGGGTCCGAGAGCATTGCCTGCGCCGCCGCGAGATCGCGTTCACCCTGTTCCCACTCGCGGTAAAGTGCGACAACCGGCGTGATTTCGGCATGCTCGCGGGTCAGTGCACGGTAGCGATCGAGATCGCGCGCCGCGTCCTCGGCGCCGAGCAGTCCGTCGAGCTCCTCGAGCCGGGTCGCGAGTTGTGCGAGTTTGATCGAGAGAGAAGGTTTCATGAATATCGTCGTTCCCGCTTATTTTGGCAGCTGAGCGGGAGCCCAGTGGCGTTCGTCAAACTTTTTTGCAGCGTTTCAAAGACACTGGATCCCCGCTTCCGCGGGGATGACGCATCCGTTCGTCGTTCCCGCGCAAGCGGGAATCCAGTGGACGGATGCGTCAGCTACGGCTCGTCGGGGAGCTGGTAGATGTGGTGCAGGAGCGCGAGCAGCTCGGCGCGCTCGGCCTCGCCGGCGCGGTTGAGCGCCTGGGTCGGCGCGTGCAGAAACTTGTTGGTGAGC
>DASZZK010000490.1:0-3243 GCA_035544975.1 Casimicrobiaceae bacterium
GATGCAGTTGTCCTGCGGCATCGCACGCGCGCTCAGCGAAAATCTTGGTGTGCTCCTCGGGCGATGGGGTCTCGCGCAGGATCGTCTCGCGATCGCGCTCTAACCCTTCGAGCAGCAGGTCGCGCATTTTGCGTCGCTCGCGCAGGAGAGCTTCGAAGATCGCCATCCCTTCTTCCATGGCTGAGTTGTTTTTCACGATGCCGAGAAGGTAGCGTGCATCGATTCCCGGCGGAAGTGTGTTCGCCATGCGCTTGCCGTCGAAGATCGCAACGCCGTCGGTGATGGACGCGGATGGATATCGTGCAATCGCGATGCGCACGCTGCGTTCAGGATCGAGCAACGCGAGTCGAACAAACACGTCGTCGAGGTACTTCCGCACGTCCGGGCGTTGCCTGGCTTCGAGCGTTTGTCGCGCGAGATGCTGACGACGTGCACGTTCGGCAAGGGCTTTGCGCGCGTGTTCAATCTGCTCTGGCGAAGGCGTGTCGCCATGGATCTCGACCCGCGAACGGCCCTTGCGATCGGCTCGCGGACGATGGTTCGCGGCGCGAAAGTAAGTCGTCACGACGAGCCGTACGATCGACAGCGCGAGTGCACGCGCATCCGCACCGCCGATGACCAAGTCGGGCGCCGTCGTTTTGAAGAGTCCAAATGCGCCTTCGACGTGGGCCTTGTTTTGAGGTCGCTCGACGGTCGCGCGAATCCGTGCAGTTGCATTCAGCGCGTCATCGACATCGGGCGTGTGGTTGCTCGGCTTGTTGTCGAGCAGCGCCGCGAGCGGTGATCCGTTTGTTGTCGCCTTCGCGTCGTCGAATGCCTCGATCACCGCCGCGCTGTCTTCCTCGTCGCGAATCGATGCGCCGACGAATGCACCACTGTACGGATCGACCATCAGTTCGAGGTTGCAATCGAAGCGCACGCCGCACATCACGATCGAGAGTAGCGTGCCGTCGCCGACCCACTGCGCATTCGGAAAGAATGTCTCGAATGCGCCTCGCAGCGCACGCTCATCGGGCGAGCGTCCTTGCCGTCGCGCGGGCGTTCGCTCTCCGTGCGACGATAGGATGCCCGAGACGAGTGTGGCGCCATACGGAACCGCACAGTTCTCTCGAAGATGGTCGCAGAAGCCCGTGAACGCGCCGTGCCACTTCTTCCATTCCGACAGAACGGTTTGGATGATCCATGGCGAAGCGTCGCGAGAAGCGATTGCGGCGTCGGTCTTTATGTTGCCATCCGAAGTGGCTTCGCCGTCGGCATCGATGTCGCCCGCGCGAAGCCAGTCTTCGAGTGTTTCGAGCGGCACGTGAACGGCCTCCGAGAATCGCACGATGGCAAGGGCGGAATGCCTGGCGTGCAGGTCGAGCACGTATCGTCGAAACACGTCGGTGTAATGACGCCGGTGTTGTCCGGCGACGCATCCCGGATGAGCGATCACGAAGCCGAGCACATCGCGCGCGATCGCGAACGATACTTCGTGTTCCGTTTTCGTCGGCGTCGCCGGCGCAGTCGCGGGGCGTCCCACGCGACGCTGCAATGTTGGCAGAACGGCGTTGAGTTGATCGCGCAGTTCGTACGCACGCGAGCGAGTCGCGCCGGTCGCGTTCAGAATCTGATCGAGCGTTGGATGTGGAAGGTCGAGCGGCTCGGCGCGCTGATTGGCCGCAAGAAGCAGCGCGGCAGCGACGAGGGGAGAGAAGGATTCATCACGGTCGGGCAGGGAGAGCATCGTGGGTCTGTTCTCCCTGCACAGCGGCGCCCTCGCAATCGAAGAAGCGTGCGCGACAACGATTTCACGGACGCAGTTCGAGCAGCTTCTTTCCCAAGAGCCAGACCTCGGTCACGCCGTCGTGGCTCACGACCTTGAAGAAATCGAGCGAGCGCGTGCGTAAATCGATGCCGTCGCCGATGTCACGCCCGGCGCCCGCCTCGATGCGCGCGAGCACCTCATCGACGCGGCCGTAGTAACGATCCGCGGGCACGAGCAATCCGCCGAGCGCGTGATGCGTGCGGCCGTGATTGTACCAATGCAGATGCGTGTCGAGTCGTCGTCGCATCTCGCCGACGTCTGCAAAACGGTGCACGTCGAACAGCTCCTTGGCGAGGTTGGCATTGAACACCTCGATCTTGCCGTTGGTCTCTTTTTCCGCGGCGACGAACTGATCGATTCCCATCTCCGTCATCAGCGCCGTGAAGCGCGAAATACCCTTCCACGCCCAGAACGCCGAGCCGCGATCGTGCATCACGATCTCGGGCCTGCCGTACCGCGTCACCGCGCGCTCAAACGTCTGGATCACCATGTCCGCGCGCTCCGCGTCGTCCACGCCGTGACCGACCACGAAGCGCGAGTGATCGTCGATCAAGATCAATGTGAATGTGTTCGCGATGTGGATGTGCCGGTGCATGAAATCCAGATGCCACAGGTGATTCGGACGCACGGCTTCGAAGCGCTGGTCGTGCGGATGTCGCTCGACCTTCGGCGGCCGGTAGCCCGCGGTCTCCATCACGATGCGCGCCGTGCGCACCGACACCTTGATGTTCTTACGGCGGAGTTGATTGCGGATCTGACTCGGGCCGAGCCCTGGATGCAGTTTCCACTCGCCGAGGATTTCTCGATCGCGTTGCGTCTCGATGCCGGCCACGCTCGGACCGCTCGTCGGCGACGAACCGAGACCCGCGGCCGCTCGGGCGAGCTTGCGCTGCCACTCGTAGATCGAGAATCGGCTCATGCCGAACTTCTCACTCGCCGCAGCGACGCCGTGCTCCGCTGCGTACTCGATCGCCTCCGCGCGCTGCGACGGCGTGTAGCTTCGCGCGATCTTCTTCGCGGGCGGCGTTTTCGCGATGATGCGCGGCGCGCTCGTCGCGGTGCTCGGTGCCCTCGTTGCGATCCGCTTCGACGCAGTCCGCGCATCGGACTTGCGCGGCGGCGGGTTCGCCTTCATCCATCGCGCCACGTTCGGTTGCGGCACGTTGTGCTTGCGCGCCGCTCCCGCAATCCCCAGCGTCGGTACGTCCGCAACCGCCTTCGCGCGCTGATGCTCGGTGTAGCGTCGCAGCTTCATGCCGCGCCGCGATGCTGGCTCTCTCTTCTTGTCCATCGTCGCCTCCAACGGCGCAAATGGACCACCCCGAAATCCGGAGTTTCAAGCCATCACGCCGGTGGAAGTTGTGCGGCAAGAGCACCTACCGCAGATCATATACGGAGGTCTGGAGTTTGCGTCGCGCGCATTCGATACAAACCCC
>DASZZK010000491.1:0-2098 GCA_035544975.1 Casimicrobiaceae bacterium
GGCGACGTTCCCGGGGCCATAGCGCACTTCTGGCAGGACACCGAGTCGCGCTATCGACTGCTGCGGGGCGACAAGGCGCGGCCGCTGCTCCCGCCGCACGCGCTGTTCATGCCCGAGGACGAGTTAAACGGCCTGCTGAAGTCGTTCGGCCGGATTAACGTGCCGACTGAGCACGCGGATCCGACATCGGACGGCGAGCGCTCCAGGACGGTGACGCAGGCTCTCCCATCGGTTCAGGTCGACCGTCGCGCTCCCGACCCACTGTTGTCATTGAAACGCTTCGCAACCGCAACGCGCGAGCGCGTGCTCATCGTTGCCGAGAGTCTCGGCCGCCGCGAAACGATGCAGCAATATTTCGCCGAATACGGATTCAAGCCGTCGCTGGTCGAAGACTGGGCCGCGTTTCTCGCCAGCGACGCGAGCCCGGCATTGGCGGTCGGCCCGCTGCATCGCGGCTTTGTCTGGCCCAAGGCAAATCTCGCCCTCGTCACCGAAGCCGAGCTTTACGCCGATGTCGCACGGCGGCCGGGCAAACGCGAAGGACGCCGCAGCAACGTCGACGCAATGCTGCGCGATCTGTCGGAAGTCCGCATCGGCGATCCCGTAGTGCACGAACAGCACGGCATCGGTCGTTACCTCGGCTTGACCACGCTCGATCTCGGTGACGGTGCCAACGAGTTCCTGCATCTGCTCTACGCCAACGACGCCCAGCTCTACGTTCCGGTGTCGAGCCTGCACCTGATCGGCCGCTACAGCGGAGCGTCGCCCGAAGCCGCGCCCTTGCACGAGCTGGGAAGCGGGCAATGGGCCAAGGCAAAAAAGAAGGCGGCGCTGCGAGCGCACGATACCGCGGCGGAGCTCCTCAACCTGTACGCGCAGCGCGCGGCACGCGAGGGACACGCGTTCAAGTTCGACGTGCACGATTACGAAGCCTTTGCTGCCAGTTTCGGTTTCGAGGAGACGCCCGACCAGGCGGCCGCGATCGAAGCCGTGATCGGTGACCTCGTCTCCGGCAAGCCCATGGACAGGCTGGTGTGCGGCGATGTGGGCTTCGGCAAGACCGAGGTAGCGCTGCGCGCCGCATTCGTCGCGGTGGCGGACGGCAAGCAGGTCGCAGTCCTCGTTCCGACGACCTTGCTGGTCGAACAGCACTTCCAGACCTTCTCCGACCGTTTCGCCGATCTCCCCGTCAAGCTCGCGGAGCTGTCGCGGTTCCGCTCCAGCGCCGAGGTTAAAACCGTGCTCGAGGGACTTGCCTCGGGACGCATCGACCTCGTCATCGGAACGCACAAGCTCATTCAGCCGGACGTCAAATTTCAGCGGCTGGGGCTCGTTATCATCGACGAGGAGCACCGCTTCGGCGTGCGCCAGAAGGAGCGCCTGAAGCGGCTTCGCGCCGAAGTGGACGTGCTCACGCTCACCGCGACGCCGATCCCGCGAACGCTGGCCATGTCGCTCGAGGGCCTGCGCGATTTTTCGGTCATCGCCACCGCGCCGGAGCGGCGGCTGGCGATCAAGACCTTCGTCGCGCAATACTCTTCCGGCATCGTGTGCGAGGCAGCGCTGCGCGAGCTCAAGCGCGGCGGCCAGATCTATTTCCTGCACAACGACATCGACACCATCGCCACCATGGGCGAAAGGCTCGCTGCGCTGGTACCCGAGGCGCGCATCGGGATCGCTCACGGTCAGATGCCCGAGCGCGAGCTGGAACGGGTGATGCGCGACTTCTATCAGCAGCGCTGCAACCTTCTGCTCTGCTCGACCATCATCGAGAGCGGCATCGACGTGCCGACCGCGAACACCATCATCATCCACCGCGCCGATCGCTTCGGGCTGGCGCAGCTTCACCAGTTGCGGGGCCGCGTCGGACGATCGCACCACCAGGCATATGCGTATTTGCTGACGCCGCCCGAAGAGGCGCTGTCGGTGCAGGCCAAGAAGCGCCTCGAGGCGATTCAGCTGATGGAGGAGCTGGGATCGGGCTTCTACCTCGCGATACACGATCTCGAGATACGCGGCGCAGGTGAGGTACTGGGCGAAGAGCAGTCGGGCGAGATGCAGCAGGTCGGTTTTCAGCTTTACGCCGACATGCTCAAAG
>DASZZK010000492.1:0-6119 GCA_035544975.1 Casimicrobiaceae bacterium
GAATTCAGGCCCGAATGTAGCGTCGCGCGAGAATGCGAGCCGCATTAGGAAACGCCGACATCGCGCGCACGATTCCGGCTCGCGGTGAAGCCGCGCTAGACTCCTCAACGCACTCGTGAATGAGATGCGCCGCGCGTCGGCCGCGAGCGTCGACTCGCAATTCCCCTTGCCAGCTCCGTACGTACATCGATTGTTGCGCGCGACAGCTGTCGCTGGCCTCTCCGCCTCCGGGGTCGCATCCCCGCGCTTTGCGCGGGGCCCCTGCTCCGCCCTACGGCGTCCTATCCCCACGCTTAGCGCGGGGCGACTGGCGACGCCGGGTGGCTCCCGCCGCGGCCTCCGTTACAGTCACGAACTATCAACGGTCGAGTTGTCGGCCGCAAGCGTCGACTCGCAATTCCCCGTCGATCCCCACGCTTCGCGCGGGGCCCCTCGCCGAGTGGCTCCCGCCGCTAGGAGAGCTTCGAGCGCGACAGCGGCGGATTCTGCGCGAAATAGCGCTTCACGCCGTTAGCAATCGATTCGGCGAATTTCTGCTGGTACCTGTCGCTCTTAAGTTTCAGCTCCTCGTCTGGATTGGAAATGAATGCCGTCTCGACCAGTATCGAGGGAATGTCGGGCGCTTTTAGGACCGCGAACCCGGCCTGTTCGACGCTGCCCTTATGCAGCGCGTTCACCGCGCCGATGCCATCGAGCACCGAACGGCCGACGCGCAGACTGTCGTTGATCTGCGCGGTCTGTGACAGGTCGAGCAACGTCCTCGCCAGGAACGGCTCCTTGCTGTCCAGGTTGACGCCCCCGATTAGGTCGGCGTCATTTTCGCGTTGCGCGAGCCATCGCGCCGCGGCGCTGGTGGCGCCGTGCTCCGACAGCGCGAACACCGACGAGCCCCGTGCGGCCGGCGTGGTGAACGCGTCAGCGTGAATGGAAATGAAAAGATCAGCCTGTACTCGGCGCGCCTTTTGCACGCGCACGTTCAACGGAACAAAGTAGTCGTCGTCACGTGTCAGCATCGCCCACATGCCGGGCTGGGCGCCGAGCATGGCGACGAGTCTTTTTGCTATCCCCAGCGTGACGTTCTTCTCGTACGTTCCGCGAGGACCGACCGCGCCCGGATCTTCACCGCCGTGGCCGGGGTCGACCGCGACGATGATCGGCCTCTTAAGGGCTGGCCTGGACTTCGACGAATTGAGCGACGAGCCGCGATCCACGGGGCCGAATCGATCCGGCGCCGCCGGGCCGACGGCGACGTCGCCCGTGCCGCTTTTCTCAAAATCCAGCAGTGTCATGAGCGGATCGGGCGGCGTCAGCGGGTACAGGTCGAGCACCAAGCGGTATCCATAGTCCGCGACCGGCTGCAGTGCGAACAATTGCGGATTGACCTCGGCTTTCAACTCGAGCACGACTCGCACCACTCCCGGCTTGAAGCGTGCGACGCGAATCGCCTGGATATACGGATCGCCGGGCTGCAGGCGTTGCCCGAGCTGCGCGATTTCACTGCTCAGCTCGACATCCTCGAGGTCGAGCACCAGACGCTCCGGATTTTTCATCGGCTGCATTTGGTGCGACACCGCCGAGGATGATTCGAGGATCAGCCGTGTGTATTCCTGCGCCGGCCACAGGCGCGCCGATGCGACGGTCGCCGCATTCGCGGCCGCGACCCACCACGGCACCGCCGGCAGGAGCAGCCATTGACAGACTCGGCGGCGCTCGATCGAAACGCGCGCGATCAGGGGTTCGCGGCAAATGCAGCGAGGCATGCGCTACCGGCGACGCTCGTCGCGTGCAGCGTCAGCAAGCGCGCGGAATCTGCGTGCTTGAAATGCATCTCGATGTCGCCCGCGGGCAGCCACCCAGCCGCACGTTCCGGCCATTCCAGGACACAGATCGTGTCCGGACGCAAATACTCGGAGAAGCCGGCGTGGTCCCATTCTTCAGGGTCATCGAAACGATACAAATCAAAGTGATAGAAGTATAAGCTCGAAACGATATAATGTTCAAGCAATGTGTAGCTCGGGCTTTTGACGGCGCCCGCCCAGCCTAGGCGGCGAAGCATTCCCCGGACCAGCGTCGTCTTTCCGGACCCGAGCTCACCGGAGAGCGTCACCAGCATTCCCGGCGCAAGACCGGGTGCCAAGCGCGCTCCCGCGCGTGCGGTGGCCTCGGCGTCGGGCAGGAGGGTGCGAAGCTCTTCTATAATCGGCATCATTTTTCCGGAAAAGCGCGCCGGCCCCTCGAGCGCCGCGACAAGCGATCCCGCTTTGGACTTCTCGCAACTTGCACGCGATATCGTGACTTGGGGCCAAGAGCTCGGGTTCGCCGAGCTGGGCATCGCCGATACCGAGCTTTCCGCCGACGAAGCGCGGCTTGGCGCGTGGCTTGATGCCGGCCGTCACGGCGAAATGGATTATATGGCACGGCACGGCGCCCGCCGGGCACGTCCGTCAGAAATGGTCCCGGGTACGATCCGCGTCATCACTGCCCGGCTCGATTACCTGCCCCGCCGCGCGCAAGATCCAGACACCGTACTCGCCGATTCGGGCAAGGCGTATATCTCGCGCTATGCACTCGGGCGCGATTACCACAAAGTCATGCGCCAGCGGCTGCAGCGCCTGGCCGATCGCATCGGCAATGCGATTGGAAGCTCGGCTGACAACTCCGCTCGCACCTCAGTTAACAGCTATCGCTACCGCGTTTTCAGCGACAGCGCTCCGGTGCTCGAAGTTGCGTTGGCGGCAAAAGCAGGATTGGGGTGGCGTGGAAAACATACCTTGCTGCTAACGCGCGACGCGGGATCGTTCTTTTTCCTGGGCGAGATCTTTACCGATCTGCCGTTGCCGGTCACGCCGGCGGTCAGCGCTCATTGCGGGACGTGCCGCGCCTGTCTCGACATCTGCCCGACGGGAGCGATCGTGGCCCCGTACCAACTCGACGCACGACGCTGCATTTCGTACCTCACCATCGAGCTCAAGGGAAGCATTCCGGAGAGTCTTCGCCCGCTCATCGGAAACCGGGTCTACGGCTGCGACGATTGCCAGCTCGCGTGCCCGTGGAACAAGTACGCGCAGCCTAGCGACGAGCCGGATTTCGACGTCCGCCATGGCCTGGACAATGCCGATCTGGTGCACCTGTTCGCGTGGAGCGAGTCCGACTTCAACCTGCGCATGGAAGGCAGCGCGATTCGCCGCATCGGTTTCGAGCGTTGGCTGCGCAACCTCGCGGTCGGACTCGGTAACGCGAGCTACAGTGAGCAAATCGTCGACGCGCTATCGTCGCGTCGCGACGACGCGTCGCCGCTGGTGCGCGAGCACGTCGCATGGGCGCTGGCCGAGCAGGAAAAGAAGCGCGTCACCGCTGTTGCTTAAGATGCGCAACTAGCGGATGAGCTGGTTCATCGACACGATGGGCAGCATCACCGCCAACACCAGCACGAGCACGATCGCGCCCATGAAAACGATCAGCAACGGCTGTACCAACGCGGCAAGCCAGGTCAGCCGTCGCTCGACGTCCTGTTCCTGCTCGCGCGCCGCGCGATCGAGCATCGACGGCAGTTGGCCGCTTTGCTCTCCATTCGCAACCAGGTGAACGAGCAACGGCGGAAATACCCGCTGGCTCGCAAGAGCACGCGCCAGCGACACACCTTCCCGCACGTGCGCGGCGACGGCGTCTGCCGCGCGGCGCATCGGACGCGCCCACACCACGCCGGCGGCGGTGTCGAGCGCGCGCAGAAGCGGTGCGCCGCTGCCGGTGAGAATCGAGAGGGTGCTGGCGAAGCGCGCCGTATCCAATCCGGAAAGCACTCTGCCGGCCACCGGCAGGCGCAGCAGCAGCGCATGCCAACGATCTTTCCACTGTTCGCGGCGCAATAACAGCGTCACGCCGATCACGAGCAGCGCGATCGCTCCCAGCCAGTACCACCCCGTTGCGCGCAGAAAGTTGCTGCTCGCGATCAGCGCCCGGGTGAGGAACGGCAGTGTCTGCCGGCTCTGCTGATAGACCGCGACGATCTGCGGCACGACGTAGAGCAAAAGCGTGGTGATGACGCCGAGCGCGATGATGGTGATCAGCGCCGGGTAGATGAGCGCGAGCGTAAATTTCTGTCGCAGCACCTGCCTGGCTTCGAGATAGTCCGCGAGCCTGGACAAGACTCCGCCGAGCTGACCCGTCTCGGCGCCGACGGCAACAAGGCCCCGATACAGATCGGAGAAGGTTCGCGGAAACCGCGACATCGCGGCGGCCAGCGGCTCGCCAGCCGCGACCTGATCGCGAATCGCTTCCAAGAGCCGCGCCGCGCCCGGATGGTCCGTTTGCTCGGCCAATGCCGTCAGCGCCTGGTCGAGCGGCATTCCCGACGCGACCAGTGTTGCCATCTGACGCGTCGTAAGCGCCAACAGCATCGGCGACAGCCGCGTCGCTTCGTTGCGCGCGGTGATGGCGCCGGCGGAGCTTTCGATCGCTGTCGGAAACAAGCCGTCGGTGCGCAGCTGATCGCGCGCCGTGCGTGAGGTGGCCGCATCGACGATCCCGCGTCGCGACCGACCGGCGGAGTCGACGGCCTCGTAACGAAAGGACGGCATCGGCGGCTTTCGCTTTGTTAGCGGCCGAAGCCGCGTAACGGCGCGCGAAGCAGAAATTGATTGGGCTTGCCGAGCATGAGCTTGACCAGATCGTCGAGCGCCTCGGTGTCCAGCGCGGCGGGGGTAAAGTCGAGTATGACCGGCTCGAACCGGTCGACGTTGCGCAAAGTGACGATGATGCTGTCGTTGACGAAATCGGGATCGAAGCGAACTTCGCAACGCAGCCCGGCCGCAACGTGAAGCGCGTTATTGTTCGCTCCCCCGCGTACGCTGGAGTCGGTCTCGCTGGTGAACTCGATATTGGCGGCGACCAGCACGCGTTCGACCTCCGGCGAGCGGCGCATCGCGACTCGTACCGGGGGCGGCGGTGGCCCAGTCAAGGTGTAGTAGATCACGACGTGAGCAAAGACATCGTGCTGCTGCAGGCGTTGTTTTCGAAACATGACCATGCCACGATCGAAGTTCATCCCGGTATAGCGAACGATCTGCGGCAGCGTGAAGTCGCGCTCGATCGCCGGCGCTATGATTTGCAGCAGCTTGCACGCCTCGTCGAAATACTGAAAGACCGCGTGCAGGCGCTTGTCGACGCGCTCGACAACCTCGCGTGAGAGCTCTTGTTGCTCGACGCGCTTGGCGCTGACCGACTCGGCCTTCGCGCGCAACTCTTCCAGCAAGTGCGATTTGGGCGACTTGGCCAAGATTCAGGATGCTGCTCCGGTAACCCGAAGCAACTCGGCAAGCGAGGTCGTGCCATCCGCCAGCCACCGCGACCCATCCGCCCGCAACGTGCGCACATTCGCGTGCGCGCAGGCCTCGCGCAGCAAGGGCTCGCCGGCGCGATCGTGTATCAGCCGCCTTAAGGTCTCGTCGACCAGCACCAGCTCGTAGATGCCGGTGCGCCCGCGGTATCCGGATTGGCTGCACGATGCGCAGCCCACCGGGCGGTACAGGCGCTGCGTCGGCGGAGCACCGAGGCCCGCCAGAATCTCCGATTCGCCTGCGGTGGGCGTCGTTGCCTCTCTGCATTCGACACACAGGCAACGCACCAGACGCTGCGCCAGGACGCCGCGCACCGACGACGCGAGCAGGTACGGCTCGACCCCCATGTCGGCGAGGCGCGTCACGGCGCTGACCGCATCGTTGGTGTGCAAGGTCGCCAGAACCAGGTGCCCGGTGAGGCTCGCCTGAACCGCGATCTGCGCCGTTTCGAGATCGCGGATCTCTCCGATCATGATGATGTCCGGATCCTGGCGCAGGATCGAGCGCAGCGAACGCGCAAAGGTAAGCTCGATCCGCGGATTGACCTGTGTCTGCCCTACCCCGTCGAGCGCGAACTCGATCGGATCTTCGACCGTCATCACGTTGAGCGCGCCGCGGGGCAGCCGCGACATCGCAGCATAGAGCGTGGTCGTCTTGCCCGAGCCGGTGGGCCCGGTAACCAGGACGATGCCGTGCGGCTCGCGGATGAGACGGTCGATCTCGATAAGCGTCTCGTCGCTCATGCCGAGAGCGGTCAGATCGAGCCGCGCCGAGTCCTTGTCG
>DASZZK010000493.1:0-8932 GCA_035544975.1 Casimicrobiaceae bacterium
GAAGATGGAGATCAAGAAGTTCGATCCCGTCGCCCGCAAACACGTCATGTACAAGGAAACCAAGCTTAAGTGACGCGGATGTCCAAGAGCAAGACCCGAAGGGTCGCAGCGATTGGAAACAGCCGCGTCATCCCCGCGAAAGCGGGGATCCATTGGTTCTTAAGTCAACGTGGATTCCCGCTTTCGCGGGAATGACGACCAAACAGGAAGCCCCTCGACCAAATAAAAAGCCCGCCGGATGGCGGGCTTTTTTATTCATGACGCTTCGATCGCCGGAGTTACGCGTAGCTCCGCAGCCGTCGTGAGAAGTTCTGCAGCGGAACGATACCGCTCTCTTCCGCACGGTGACACCAATCCTGCAAGCGCGCCAGCAGTTGCTCGCGCGATTCGTTGGAACGCTCCCAAAGCGCTGCGAGCTCCTGGCGCATGGCGTAGATCGTACGCAGCGCTTTGCTGCTTTCGAGCGTCGACGCCAGCTTGGCGCGATCGGGCTCGGGCAACGCGCTCTCCGATGACTGGAACCACTGGCGCACGCGCCGGAAGCTCGGCACTTCAGGGGTCAGCTCGCCACGCCGGGCGCGTTCGCGCAAGCTCGCGACTTCGTGGGCGTAGGTCTCTTTGAACGAACGTGCGTAGCTGGCAAGCACGGCGTAGCGGTGGGTGATCACCGCCTGCAGCGTCTCGAAATCGGCATGGAGCTTGGCGCTGTCGAATTTCAGGCGCGGCGCGACCTTGCGCACCGTTGCGAGGCCGAACATTTCCAGTACGCGTATGTACATCCAGCCGATATCGAATTCGTACCAGCGCGAGGACAGTTTGGCCGACGTGCCGTAGGCGTGGTGATTGTTGTGGAGCTCTTCGCCGCCAATCAGGATGCCCCAAGGCACGACGTTGCGGCTCGCGTCTTCGCACGAGAAGTTGCGGTAGCCCCAGTAGTGCCCGATGCCATTGATGATGCCCGCGGCGGTAACCGGAATCCACGCCATCTGCACTGCCCAGATGGTTGCGCCGATAGGACCGAAGAGCGCGAGATTGACCACCAGCATCAGGCCGCAGCCCTGCCAGGAAAAAGGCGTATAGACATTGCGTTCTATCCAGTCATCGGGTGTGCCGAGTCCGTATTTCTCCAGCGTTTCCAGATTCTTCGACTCGTCGCGATACAGCTCGGCACCCTCCCAAAACACCTTGTTGATGCCTCGGGTCTGCGGGCTGTGCGGGTCCTCGTCGGTCTCGACCTTCGCATGATGCTTGCGGTGGATGGCAACCCACTCCTTGGTCAGCATCCCGGTCGTGAGCCAGAGCCAGAAACGGAAGAAGTGACTGGCTGCAGGGTGGAGGTCGAGGCCGCGGTGCGCCTGCGAACGATGAAGGTATATCGTGACCGACGCGATGGTCACGTGCGTCAGCACAAGCGCGACGACGAAATAGCCCCACCACGGCAAAGAGATCAAGCCGGTGGCGAGAAAAGAAAGGATGTCAAAACTCATTGAAGGGTGATCCTTGCGATCCGGGATGTCTTTCGACACCCCTGGTAAGGGGAAGTTTGCGCGACAAAGGTGGATTCTACACGGTCTTGTTTAGGCGCAATGTGCGGTGGCGTATATAGTGCAATATATGCAATGTAATCAAGTTGTTAACCAGAGCGACCGGGTTGCGTGGAGCCTCCGGCAAGGCCAGCTTCGGTGCCGGCAGGGGCGGCCGCCAATAATCGGACCTCGCGTTGTGGGGAAGCAATCTTGATGCCATTGGCCTGAAACGCCTTCCAGATGCCGATATTAAGAGCCGATACCAAGTTGCCCTGACCGTTTTCGGGGTCGTTGATCCAGACCGCCAGCTCGAGGTTGATGCCGCTGTCGGCGAAGCCGAGAACGTTGGCCTGCGGCGCGGTGGAAGCGGCCCGCAGCGTTCGCGATTCGCCGAGGGCGACTTGCTCCATCAGCCTCATCGCAAGGTCGAGATCGCTGTCGTAGCTGATCTGGAACGGCAGGCCGATCTTGATTTCCCTGTTGCTATACGAGTGGTTGAGCACCGTCGTGGTCACCAAGGTTTCGTTGGGCACGATCGCCTCGACGCCGTCAAGGCTGCGCACGACGACATAGCGCGCGGTGACCTTGCCGACCACGCCGAAGCGGTTGTCGACGGTGATCATGTCGCCGACGCGGATCGAGCGATCGAGCAGTATGGTGAAGCCCGCGATGTAGTTGCTGGCGAGCTTCTGCAGGCCAAGGCCGATACCCACACCGACGGCGCCGCCAAACACCGACAGCACCGTCAGATCGATGCCGACAAAGGAGAGCGCGATCAGCAAGCCGATAAGGATGAGGAGGGCGCGGAACAGCTTGGCGATCACTACCCGGACGTTGTTGTCGAGGTGCGACATCCGCATGAGCCGCTGCTCGATCAGGCTCGACGCCCAAAGCGATAGCACCACCGCCACAATGACGGCGATGCCGTCGCGACCGAGGTCGAGCAGGCTTACGCTGGTCTTGCCCACCGGCAGCTTGGTTTCTTCCAGCGACGCGGCAAGCTCCGGCAGAACGCCGACGTAATAGAGCAGCAGTGCGCCCCAGATGGTGAAGCTGACCGCGCGCTCCGACGCCGGCGCTGTGCTCCTTACGCCGAAGAGGTTGCGAAGCGCGTAGACGCACAGGCGGATCAGCGCCAGCGCGACGACCAGCGGTATGGCGATCGGCAATAGGACCGGCAGATGCCAGCGAAGGACAACGGCGCGAATCAGGAGCAGCAGAACAAGCGTCGTCAGCGGAAAGATCAGCCGGTTGATACTGCCGGCGCCGATGCGGGCGACGCGCGATTCGCGCCCGCTGCCGACGCGCACGCGACGATCGACAGCCCAGCCGATGATGAAGCAGCCGACAATCGCGGCAAGCTCCAGCATCCCATCGCGGGTGCCGAGCGATTGCTGAATGAGGTCGAGATTGAGCGGCGTCAGCATGGGTGCAATTTTACTGAGGATCGGCATATCGCGCCCGAATTGGGCGATGCCTACTGCAGAATCGTCGTCCCCTTCCCGATTCACTCACTCGAGGACAGGCTTCTGAGAGGACCCAGCGGCGTTAGAACGTCATCCCCGCGAAAGCGGGGATCCATTTTCGTCCGTCAAGAACCAATGGATTCCCGCTTACGCGGGAATGACGATATTGAGGGCTACCCACAGCGGAGTTTCACGCCGCGCGCTCGAGAATCGCCGCGAAGAATCCGTCGCAACCGTGCACATGCGGATAGAGTCTCAACATCGTGCCGGTGTCGAGCGCGACGTTGGCGCGCTTCAATTCCGCGGATGCATCGCCCTGTATGAACTGCGGATGCGACGCCAGAAAGTCGTCGACGATGGCCTCGTTTTCATCGCGCAGCACGCTGCAGGTTGCGTAGACAAGTCTTCCGCCGGGTTTTACCAGCGAGCCCGCCGACTTGAGAATGCGTGCCTGTTTGGCCGCAAGCTCGTCGATGCCTGCGGACGATTGACGCCACTTGAGGTCGGGATTGCGACGCAGGGTGCCAAAGCCGCTGCACGGCGCATCGACCAGAACGCGGTCGATCTTGCCGGCAAGACGCTTGACCTTGGTGTCGCGCTCGTCGTTGAGCAGGAACGGTTGCACGTTCGACAGTCCGGATCGCGCCAGGCGCGGCTTGAGCCTCGCGAGCCTTCCGGCAGAGACGTCGAAGGCGTAGAGGCGCCCTTGGGAGTGCATGATCGCGCCGAGCAACAGCGTCTTGCCGCCGGCGCCGGCGCAAAAGTCGACGACCATCTCGCTGCGCCTGGGCGCGACGATCAGGCCGAGCAATTGACTGCCCTCGTCCTGGACCTCGATGGCACCGGACAGGAACAGCGGATGGTGCCGGATCGCGGGCTTGCCTTCGGCGCGAAGCCCCCACGGCGAATACGGTGTCGGCTCCGATGCGATGTCCGCTGCGGCGAGCGCGGCACGCGCCTCGTCGCGAGTGGTCTTGAGCGCGTTGACCCGCAGATCGAGCGGGGCGGGCGAAAGCCACGAGCGGACCAGGGCATCGCGGTCGTCGGCGGCAAAGGTCTGGTCGAGCTTCGCCCACAGCCAATCCGGGAGCTCGGCGGCTTCGGCGGCGCTAAGCTCGGGCCGGTAGGCTTTGAACGCTTTCGCCCAGGCCCGCTCGTCGCTCGTCAGGACCGGCTCCAGATCGCGCAGGCTGATGCCGAGCTCGCGCAACGTGACCGCGATCGCCAGCGAGCGCGGCGTCGAGCTTTTCGCGTGCGCGGTCAGCGAGCGCAGTCGCCGCAATGTGGCGAAGGTGCCTTCGGCGACGAACGCGCGATCACGCTGACCCAGGCCCGGATGACGCCGGAAAAAATTGCGCAGCGTAGCGTCCGCGGGCTCGGCGAGCGGCAGTACCGAAGCGAGCGCATCGGACAGCGCGCCGAGCTGGCTCGCGCGGATCATTGTTGCGCGATGGTTTCGTCGACGTGAATGCTGTCGAGCAGAGCTTCGACGGTCGCGCGCTCATTGGACAGCCGCACTTTGACCGCCACGTAGTGCAGCGAGGGCGCTAACCAGATCTGCGCTTCGAGGCCACCGTCGCCGGTCTGTCGCCGCCAGATCTGGGCTTCGACCTCGCCGAAGGGCAGCGTCACCGTTTCGTTTCCGATGCGATGAAAGATGTAATGGTAGATCTTGCGCGTGGTGGCGATGTTGAACTCGGCGTCGTCCTGCCCGGGCGGTGCGAAGTAAAACTGCCATAGCACTGCCAGCGGGTCGAACGTCGGCAGCTCGAGCGGCAGGGCCTTGTCGTCATTCAAGGTGACCATGCCGGTTTCCCAGTCGAACGTCGCCGATTCGCGCCGATAGTTGTTGGTTCGTTCGATGCTGTAGGTATTGGGCTGCAGGCCGCTGGCGGTGATGGCGCCTTCGCTCGTGGCCTTGCCTTGGCCGCGAAACAGGATCGCGGCCAGTCCGCGCGCTTCGCCGACGGTGGAGATCTTGTATTGATTTGCGGAATGCTCGAGCCTGTACACGGCATCGCCGATAAAGAATCCGCGGGTGCCGAGAAACGCGCGGTAGGCAAGGTCGATACGCGGTGGAAGTTGCTTCGGCAGCAGTGGAAACTCCGTCGCTGCGGCGACTGGCTCGTCGAGTGGCGCGGAAGCCGGCGACGGATCGGTAGCTGCGACCTCGGGCGCCGTCACGACTTGTTCGACGGCCGGCTCGTCCTGAGCAACGACCGCAGGGGTGGCGACGGCGGCAACGCGAACGCTGCGCTTGGGCTTGGGTTTCGGCCGAGCAGCTGGCGCGAGCGCCGGCGGGGGTGGCAGCTCCGTAAGGGTTGCGGTGAGCGGCGCCATCGCCTCGACCGAGTCCGAAAAACGCAGATCCCATTGCGTGATCGCAAGGTGCAACAGGAGCGACGCGGCAAACGCCAGCAGCAGTATGCCGCGCGGTCGAAAGCGCGAGGACCACAGCCTGCCGAGCATTGCGCTAAAGCGTGACACCGGGATCCTTAGTATCGTCGTTCCCGCGGAAGACGCGAGTTTTGCGGACGCAATCGCCTAATTCGTTAGTCCTGGATAAGGCTCGATAACACTATGACAGGTCCGGCGCCGGAACGATCTGTGGCCGCAGATCGGCGCGTTCGTTCTTAACGCGTACCCGGGCCCCGTCGATGACCAGGCGCCCGGCGCAGAACCAGCCGACGGCCGCGACCAACGTCCGGTGCTCGGCCTCGAGCACGCGCGCGGCGAGCGTCTTCGCATCATCGTCGTTGCGCACCGGCACCGCCGCCTGCGCGATGATCGGTCCATGATCGACGTCGTCGGTCACGAAATGCACCGTGCAGCCGTGAATTCTGACCCCGTCGGCAAGCGCGCGGGTGTGCGTGTCGAGGCCGGGATACGTCGGCAGAAGTGAGGGATGGATGTTGATCATCCGCCCTGCGTATCGATCGACGAATGCTTCCGACAGAATGCGCATGAAGCCAGCAAGGATGATCAGGTCAGGCGCATGCGCGTCGATGGCTGCCGCGAGCGCATTTTCGAACGCCTCGCGGTCGGGATACGCTCGATGGTCGATCGACACCGTCGCTATGGCTCGATCGGCGGCGATCGCGAGGCCCGCCGCGTCGGGCCGGTTGCTGATGACGGCCATGACTTGCGCAGCGATCTTGCCGTCGCCAACCGCGTCGAGTATCGCAGTCATGTTCGAGCCGCGGCCGGAGATCAGGATGACCAGCCGTTTCATGGCCGTGGCCGCTAGATGACGACCGTGCCGGGCGAGCCGGATTTTCGCTGCTCGACCGTGCCGATGACGTAGGCCGCCTCGCCCAATGTCGCGAGCCGATCGATCGTTGCTTGCGCCGCATCGCGATGGACGACCAGCACCAGCCCGATGCCGCAGTTGAATACGCGGTGCATCTCGGCATTCGTAACGTTGCCGGTACGCTGCAGCCAGTCGAAAATCGGCGGCCGGGGCCAGCGCGTCGAATCGATGCGCGCGGCGAGCTTAGGATCGAACATGCGATGGGTGTTTTCGCTCAAGCCGCCGCCGGTGATGTGCGCCATACCCTTGATTTCAGTTTGCGCGAGCAGCGCCAGTATCGGCTTGACGTAGATACGCGTCGGCGCGAGCAAGGCTTCGCCGAGCGTGGCCGTGCCGGTGACGCCCTCGACGGGACGCATCAGATCCACCCCGGAGGAATCGACAATGCTGCGGATCAGCGAAAATCCATTCGAGTGCGGCCCGCTCGAGGCGAGCCCGATAAGGACGTCGCCGGCGGCGATGGTCCTGCCGTCGATCGCTTTGGATTTCTCGACCACGCCCACCGCAAATCCGGCGAGATCATATTCGCCCGGGATGAATGCACGCGGATGCTCGGCGGTCTCCCCGCCGATCAAGGCGCAGCCGGCGATTTCGCAGCCGCGCGCGATGCCCTTGATCACTTCGGTGGCCACGTCGACGTCGAGCCGCTCGCAGACATAGTAATCGAGGAAGAAAAGCGGCTCGGCGCCCTGAACCAGAATGTCGTTGACGCTCATTGCCACCAGGTCGATGCCGATGGTGTCGTGCTTGCCGAGCGCGAAGGCCAGTTTGAGCTTGGTGCCGACGCCATCGGTTCCGGCGACCAGGACCGGCTCGCGAAAGCGCTTGGGCAGCTCGACCAATGCGCCGAAGCCGCCGATGCCTGCCAG
Organism: Casimicrobiaceae bacterium; assembly: GCA_035544975.1. Lineage (GTDB taxonomy): Bacteria > Pseudomonadota > Gammaproteobacteria > Burkholderiales > Casimicrobiaceae > PALSA-1003. The sequence continues at coordinate 7,172 of DASZZK010000493.1, forward strand.
CACTTCGGGCCGCAGCGTCCGTTTGGCGTAGGGCTTGATGTTCTCGACCAGCCTGTCACCGGCGTCGATATCGACGCCGGCCTCGAGGTACGAAAGGGGGCGGCCGGACGATGGCATGGGAAGGGTCAGATTGAGTCGCCGCGTCGCGCGCGGTAAAGTGAGCGACTTTTCAGGCAACGGCTTGTTCGCCGATTTTACCGTAAATGACTCCTAGCAGCCCGCAGCCAGGCGACGTTCCGGCCTCATCGTCGACGGTTATTGTCGTCGCGCCCGCGCCGCGTCTGAAGCCGCAGCACTACCTGTGGGTGGTAGGGGTCGTGGTCGTGGTCGGGGCATTGCTGCATTGGCTCGGACCGATCCTGACCCCGTTTCTCATCGGCGGCATGCTGGCCTACGTCGGCAAGCCGGCCGTGAGCTGGATGGAGAAAAAGCGCGTGCCGCGAACGGTGGGAGCGCTGCTGGTGATGCTGGTCGCTCTGGTGCTGATTCTCGCGCTGCTGCTGGTGCTGGCGCCGCTGGTCCAGAACGAGTTTTCGCAGGTGGCCAAGCGCGTGCCCGAGCTTGCCGCGAAGCTGAACGCGCAACTCGCACCGTGGCTTAACGATAAATTCGGCATTCAACTGCAGTTCGATCTTGAATCCATCAAGCAGCTCATCGCCGACAACCTCGACAGCGCGCAAGCGGTGTCGCTCAAAGTGTTGACGGAGCTCAAGGCGGGCGGCATGTTGCTGGTTGGTATCCTGATCAATCTGGTCCTGATCCCGGTCGTGATGTTCTATCTGCTTCGTGACTGGAGCCGGATCGTGCGTCGCTTGGACGAACTCACGCCGCGGCGCTGGCTCGCCAAAGTGCGCACGATCGCGATCCAGATCGACAACGTTCTGGGAGAGTTTCTTCGAGGCCAGCTGTCGGTGATGACGGTGCTGGCGATCTATTACGCGGTCGGACTGACGCTCGCCGGCCTGCAATTCGCGTTGCCCATCGGCATACTCACCGGGCTCCTGGTGTTCATCCCTTACGTTGGCTTCGGGCTTGGCCTTATTCTCGGGGTGCTCGCCGCGCTGCTGCAATGGAACGGCTGGCCCGGTTTCGCCGCGGTGCTCGCGGTGTACGGCATTGGCCAGCTGCTGGAAGGCTACGTGCTGATCCCCTGGCTGGTCGGCGATCGCATCGGTCTGCATCCGCTGGTCGTGATCTTCGCGCTCCTTGCCTTCGGACAATTGTTCGGCTTTGCCGGGGTCCTGTTGGCGCTGCCGGTGAGCGCGGCAATACTGGTGGGCCTGCGTCACCTGCGGGCGGAGTATCACGAGTCCCCGCTGTATCGCTGACGCTCTCCTCGTGGAACAGCTCGTTTTCGAACTCGTGCTGCCCGAGCCGCCGAGCTTTGCCAATTTCCTGGCGGGTCGCAATGCCGAGCTGGTGGATGCCTTGTCGGCGTTCGTGACCGGCGGCCGGGACGCCGGCATGTTGATCTGGGGCGGCCCCGGCGTCGGCAAGACGCATCTGGCGCGCGCTGCGGTCGCCTTGGCACAGGAGCGGGGGCTCGGCGCCAGATTCTTCGCGCATCCGCGGGAGATCGACGACGACGCGCTCGCGTCGCTCCGCACTTCGACAGAACAGGTCATCGCGATCGACGGCATCGACTTGGCCGACGAAGCCGCGGCGGGGCGCCTGTTCACGCTCTACAACGCGATCAATGAGCGTCAAGCGCGGCTGATCGCGACCAGCCGCACGCCGCTGGCCGCTCTTCCCCTGCGCGAG
>DASZZK010000494.1:0-11336 GCA_035544975.1 Casimicrobiaceae bacterium
AACGCCGCGCCGACCCGCGCGCTCTGGCCGGAGCCGCTGTTGACTGTCACGCTCGCCGGGACACCCCCGCCGCCTGGCGCCGATACAGTCAGTGTGAGAGCGCTGGCAGTTGCTGAATTCACGTAAACGCTGATTCCGTATGTGCTGTCGTTGTATGTCTGTCCGACGAGCAGCGCGGCATCGCCGAAGCTTCCGGGAGTGCCAAGCGTCATGTCGAGTATTTGGGTGTCGTCCATGCCGCTGGTGAACTGAAGCGGAGCGGCGACTCGAATCTGCGCCCCGTTGTTTGGATACGACGACATAGGTGCGTCGAATCCTATGGGCTGGCGATATTCGAGCCAATACGTGCGGTTTGCGGCCGCGGGTATTTTCACCGCGTAGGTCGATTGACCGGCAGACTCGAGCGGCGACAGCGTGTAGATCGCGTTTCCAGAGCTGTGCGTCTTGACCGAGCTCGCGGGAATCCAGTTCAAATGCAATTTTTGCATCGCGTTGAAATGCATGGTGCTGCTATTGCCCATCAGGTCGAACGGATCGCCATATTCGGCAACGCTGCAGGAGCCGCCGATCACTTGTCCGGTGCATCCGAGGCTGCCGGCGTGCAACAGGGTGAAGTTATGCCCGAGCTCGTGTCCGTAGACGCCGAGCTGGTTGTAGCCGTTGCTCCACGCGGTGTACGGGAAGCCGACGTACGCGAGACCCGCCCAGCCGCATGCGGCGTTGTGGGGCATGACATAGAACGTGTTGGTGTAGTTGGCGAGGTTATAGCCCGCCGCCGTCGCCGCGGTGTTGGCGAGATTGCCGGCGGTCGACCAGCCGCAACTCGCCGGTGTCGCGGCACCGGCAGGCAGCCAATTGGTCACTGTGACGTTGAGCAACTGCTGGCCGTAGGAAACTTCGTTGTAGTAGTTGGCGACGCTTCCCGCATTCGTCCGCATCACCTGGTCGACCTGGGCCTGGGTGAACGGGTCGGCTGCCGGCGAGTCGGTGAACTTAATCAGGATCACGAGCACGTTGTTGATGATCGGCGTTTGAATGGGGTCGTTCGCGGTCGAAGGGAGCGCAAGGACGGTGATGCGGTTCGCCTTGAGCGAAACACCGTCGGCCGAGAGCGTTCCTTCGGCGATCACCGACATGCCGATCTGCAGCACGTCCGGCACAACCGTAAGCTGCAGCACCGTCGCCGTCCCGTCCTCCGAGATCACATGCACGCTGTATCCGCCTCGTCCCTCGTTGAAGTAATCGGCGTGGGCGACCGCGAGCTTGCCCTGCACGGACAAGGCAACCGGTGCACTCGCGTTTGTCGCTCTCGCTGGCACCGTCGGGAGCGCGCGGGCGCCGGTCACAAACAGCGTTTCGCCAGCGTTGCGGCCCGTTACCTCGACACGCTGTTCCGGGATCAATGCATCGAGGCCGGATCCTCTGAGAGCGACGGTCGAGCCGTTGTCGAGTCGCAACCAGAGATAGCGCGTCGTGAGACCGGATACGCGATTTTCGACCCGGAGCTCATTGACGATTCCGTCGGCTGCAACCGGCGGCACGTCGGCTGCCGGCGGCTGCGGTGCTGCGAATGTGGCGCCGTCGCCGTGATGAGCGCTTGCGGGAATCGCCGCCAAGACAAAAAGTGCAATGACAGCTGCAAAGCGAAATAGGGTTCGCAAATTCTGAGGGGGCATCATTCTTTTTCGCTTTCGCAGGTAAAGGGCTCCGAGAACTGACGCAAGACGTCGCCTCGTGACCAAGTGCGGCTATGCTACTGGCATATTTGCCGGGCGCCAAGGTATTTAGGCGGTCCCATGATCAGGCAAAGCAAGAAGTGGGCAATTCAGGACAGACGGGCTCCGAAAGCAGCCCAGCGGATAGAATTTGTTGCATACAGAATGGTCGGCCGGATCGTACACACCGCCCGTCACCCATGGGAGCGGGATCTACCAGAAGTAGGTAGGCCAACCGCAAGGGGGCCGCTTACCACGGTACGTTTCGTGACTGGGGTGAAGTCGTAACAACGTAACCGTATCGGAAGGTGCGGCTGGATCACCTCTTCTAGAGGCGTCAGCCTGCCGGTTGGCCGTACCGCTTGAATTTTTCCAGCACGATGTTCATTTCGACGTCGGATAGCAAATTTGGCGTGCCGATTTGCAGCGCCCGCCAATATTGTTCGGCTAGCGCCTCGACCTCGATCGCGAGTGCCAGCGCAGTTTCGAGCGAGGCGTCCAGTGCGACCATTCCGTGATTGGCTAACAGGCAGGCGCGCCGGCCGGACAGCGCGGCAAGCGCGCTATCGGAGAGCTCCTGGGTCCCAAACGTCGCGTACGGCGCGCAACGAATGTCTTTCCCGCCGGCGATGGCGACCATGTAGTGAAACGCCGGAATACCTCGCCCAAGACAAGCCAGCGTCGTGGCAAATGACGAATGCGCGTGGACGATTGCGCCAGCGTTGCGCCGATCGACGTAGATATCGCGATGAAAACGCCACTCCGACGACGGCAGTCGCGGCCCGCTTGCTGCGCCAGCGAGCGTGACCGCGACAATGTCTTCCGGCCGCATCGATTCGTAAGCAAGGCCGGTCGGCGTAATCAGGAAACCCGTTTCGGTCCGCGCACTGACATTGCCGGACTTGCCGCTATTGATGCGGCGTTCGTTCATTCGAACCGCGGTCGCGATGATCTCAGCGCGCAGGGCGAGCTCGTTCACGGCCGACGCTCCGGGAACATCGCGGCGAGACCCTCGGCCGAGGCGCGACAGATACCCCGCTCGGTGATGAGCCCGGTGAGAAGTCGCGCCGGCGTCACGTCGAAAGCCGGGTTCATGACGGAGGTTCCCGGTGGGGCCACCGCCTCTCCGCCGCCATCGTGAAGAACTTCTCCCGCATCGCGCTCCTCGATCGGTATTCGGCTGCCATCGTCCAGCGTCCAGTCGATCGTGCTCGACGGCACCGCGGCGTACATGGGCACTCCGTTATCCTGTGCCGCCAACGCTTTCTCGTAGGTGCCGATCTTGTTGCATACGTCGCCGTTGGCCGCGACGCGATCGGCACCGACCAGGATCAGGTCGACGCGGCCTTGTTGCATCAGCACCGCGCCGGCGGCGTCGATGATCAACGTATGCGGAATCTTGCTCTCGCGCAACTCCCACGCTGTCAGCCTTGCGCCCTGCATCCGTGGACGCGTCTCGCTGACCCAGACATGAACGGCAATGTTCGCGCCGTGCGCGACATAGATCGGCGCCGTCGCGGTGCCCCACCCCAAGGTTGCCAGCGCCCCGGCATTGCAATGCGTCAGGATCTGCACCGGGTTGCGGCCGGCGGCCGCCAGGCGCTCGATCAGCGCCACGCCATGTCGACCAATCGCGAGATTTGTCTCCACGTCTTCGGCGGCGATCGCATCGGCTTCTTTCCACGCTGCTTCCGCGCGCGACGAAGGCGCGAGCGGGCCTGCTACCGCATTGACGCGGTCGAGTGCCCAGCGAAGGTTGACCGCGGTCGCCCGGGTATCGAGCAACAGCGCATAGGCGTGACGCAGACTCGAGTCGGACGGATCCGCACGCAGTGCGAGCGCGAATCCGTAGGCGGCAGTCGCGCCGATCAATGGCGCGCCACGGACCTGCATGGTGCGAATGGCCTGCGCGGCTTCGCTCACGCTCGACAACGAGACGATTTTCAACTCACCGGGCAGGCGAGTCTGATCGACGATTTCGACGGAACGCGTGGCAAGCAATGCGCGCAGGGGCCGGATGTCTGGCTTGATCACAAGTATCTCGTGAAGCGGATGTATGGCCGAATAAATCCGGCCTACTTGAGAATCTGGATGATATTGTTGAAGTCGTCGGTCCAGAGCCGCAAGTTTTCGCGGATCGCGATCTCCGAAGCGGCCTCGGCGATCTGCGGCACCTGGAGCGAAGCCTCGCGATCCGACAAGAGCACCCAGTCGCTGCGGCTTACGATGCCTTCGTCACCCTCATCGGCAACGAGAACGGCGAACAAATGATGCGCGTCAGCGAGCTGTTTGACGACCGGGATCAAGTCGAGAAAACGATTGGTCAAGTGGAAGGCAATGATACCGGCCGGCTTCATATGCCTACGATAGACGGCCAACGCTTCATCGGTCAGCAGATGGACCGGTATCGAATCGCTCGAAAAGGCATCGATGGCGAGTAAATCGAACCCCTGCGGCGCCTCGCGCTCGAGGTTCAGCCTCGCGTCGCCGAGCGGCGACTGGATGGTCGCGTCGCTGTCCTTGAGATAAGTAAAGTCACGATTGGCGATGACGATTACCGCCGGATTGATATCGTAGAAGCGGTAGATATCGCCTTTGCTGCCGTAGGTCGCAAGCGTTCCGGCCCCAAGCCCTATTACTCCGACCTTGAGCGGGCGGGTGGTCGGATGCATGGATTCGAGCGCGCGTCCGACGCCCGATGTCTGCGTGTAATAAGTCGTCGGCCGGCGCGCGAGATCGGGCTCGAGATACTGGGTGCCGTGGAGTATCGTTCCGTGCATCAACGATCGGTGCCGGCTCGTCTCGGCACCGTAGAGCTGCACACGCAGTACTCCGTAAAAATTCCGGGTGGCGAGCAGCGTTCCGTCGAAGAACTCCTGGATTTGCCATGCGCCGGCGCCGACGGTGAACAGCAACGCCACGATCGCCAGTGCGGCAAAGACCGGATGACCCCGGCGCACCTGGTATGCGAGCAATGCTGCGCACGCGGCCAGGCCGAACGCAAGCTCGAAGTACGCGGGCAAAACCAGCGGCGCCACCAGGCCGACCAGCGCCGAACCTACCGCGCCGCCGGCGGAAACCATCAGGTAGAAGCGAGTCAGATAGCGCGGCGCCGGCTTGAGCCGCGCCAGTTCGCCGTGGCAAAACATGCAGGCGATAAAAAGTCCCACACAGAACACGCCGATCTGCAGCTCGAGCTTGTGAGTGAGGCTGCGGTCGGCAAGTGTCCAGGCCATGACGCCGAGGGCCGCGGCCAGCATGGAGGCGAAGAGCTCTCGGCGGTACCAGCCCCGGCCGTCGAAGCAGAGAATGAACGTAAGCAGATAGATCGAAAGCGGCACCACCCACAGCAGCGGAATCGACGAAATGTTCTGACACAGGTGATTGGTGACGGCGAGCAGCAGAAACGAACCCGTTGCCGCGAGTGCGGACCACAGCAATTGCCGCGTTCCCGTTGGAGGCGCCGCATCTGCCGGCGAAGCATTCTGTTGTGGTGCCGGTTCCGTTCCCGGGCGTGCGGCTCGCACGCTGAACCAGCCGCACGCAGCGCACAGCAATGCGAATACTACGTAGGCCACGGACCATCCGTATGATTGAAATCGTGTCGTGACCCAGGGCTCGAGCCCGATGGGATAGCCGAGCAGCGCGAGCATCGATGCCAGGTTCGACAGCGCGAATAGCCGGTAAGGACTCCTGCCTGGAAAACTTCGCGCAAACCACGCCTGGACCAGCGGACTCGTCGTCGACAGCAGAAAATACGGCAGGCCTATGGTCGCGGCGAGCAAGGCGAGGATGAGCAGCGACGGGCTCTCGGTCCCAATCGGCTTCCATTGAGCGCCGGGCACGATCGGCAAGACGATACAACTCAGCGCCAGCAACGCGACATGGATTCGAATCTGCGTGCGCGCCGATGTTCGCCGCACGACCAGGTCGGCGTACGCGTAGCCGAGCAGGAGTGTCGTTTGGAAGAACACCAGGCACGTGGTCCACACGTTGGCCGACCCACCGAACCACGGCAGAATCTGCTTGGCCATGATCGGTTGAACCAGGAACAGCAGAAACGCGCTGACAAAGATGGTGGCGGCGTAGAGGGCCATGGAACCGATGAAGGACGTGGCCACGTGCCGCAGGCGCGACGCCGTCGCTTGGAACTGGAACGGCGCATTCTACCGGAGGGCCCGAGCTTGAGCCAAGGAGCTTGCGGTCTGCGGTCGTTCTCGCGATCGATGTCGCCGCCGCGGCGACATCTTGGTTACATGTTGGTCAATGCGGTTGGTCAATGAGGCTGGTCAATGAGCTTGGTCAATAAGCCCGGTCAAAAAGTCGGTTTCTGTCGAAAATAATCCATGCGATCGATCGAACGGACCTTGATCTCGTGGACGTCGATGCCCTGCAGTACTCGCAAGGGGATCTCGCTTCCGGCCGCGCCGCGTCCCCAGACCTTGCGATAGAACTCTGCTTGTGAACGCACCCCTTCGCCGCCGACGGCGAGAATGATATCGCCGCTCTGCACGCCCGCCAGGTCGGCAGGCCCTTCCGGCGACACGCGGCCGACGACCAGCCGCCCCTGGATCTCATCCGCCGACAAGCCGAGCCACGGCCGTGCGGGCCCCGCACGCCGGCCGGTCTTGATCAGGTCGGCAAGGATCGGTTTCAGCGCGTCAATGGGAACGAACATATTGCCCGCCAGGTGCGGACTGCCTTCCGACGCATCGCGCACAATCAGCGACCCAACGCCGAGCAGGGATCCATCGGTGCCGATCAGCGCGGCTCCGCTCCAGTTCATCGCCGGCGGCGAAGTAAAAATTGCCTGATCGAGCAGATATTCCCAGCTGCCCGTGAACGGTCGGCGCGACACCACGACAGCGCGCGTCGCCTCGTCGCGCCCCCCATTATTGACGATCAACACGGGATCGCTTTCGACAAGCTTGCCGGAGTCACCCAACTTCAATGGTGTGACCTCGAAGGGCGCGATCGGCTGTATCAGCCCGAGACCGGTGCCGTGATCATAGCCAACGACCCGCGCAGGATGCACATGGCCCTCGTCGTCGATAATCTTGACATCGTCAGCCTCGACGATCAGGTAGCCGATGGTGAGAATTAAGCCGCCTTTGCCGATGACCACGCCGGTGCCTGCGCGCTCGGTGCCCAGCGTTGCCGCGCTGCGCGCGTCGGGCAACGCGCGTGCCTGGACGGTGACGATCGCGGCAAAGAATGCCTGGGGGTCGATTGCGGGGGTTACGACACTCGGTGGGTCCGCTGCGCTCGCAGCGGCGGAACCGAGCAAGGCAGCGATCAACCATCCGTGCAGCGGACGAAGGAAGGTCCATTTCAAGATTCGCCGAGTGACCATCGCGAGCTCCTGTCTGCAACAGCAACGTGTCCAACGGCTGTGCGCCTCGTCAAAGCCACTATAGCGCGATTGGCCCACGCGGCAAACGCCTGATGGTGCGCGGTCAATGCATCGCGTCAACTGGCGCACGACTATCGCTATAATGCCGCTCTCTTCAGGTCGCGGCCGCGGTAAAGGGGCTGCTGGCGCACGACCGCGCACTTCAATAGGCAAGTTTCGATGAGGGAGTCATCCATGACCGCGCGCCGCAAAAAGCCCGAGCAGTTGCGATCGCATCGCTGGTACGGCGTCAACGACTTGCGATCGTTCGGACACCGCTCGCGCACGGCGCAGATGGGTTACTCGCGTGCCGATTACGCCGGCAAGCCGGTGATCGCGATTATCAACACGTGGAGCGAGATCAACCCGTGCCATTCGCACTTTCGCCAGCGGGCCGAGGAGGTGAAGCGCGGGGTATGGCAGGCAGGAGGGTTTCCGGTCGAGATGCCGGCGATCACGCTCTCCGAGCCGTTTCAGAAGCCGACCACGATGCTCTATCGAAATTTGCTGGCAATGGAAACCGAGGAGCTGCTTCGCTCGTATCCGGCCGACGGCGCGGTGCTGATGGGCGGCTGCGACAAGACGACGCCGGCATTGCTGATGGGGGCGATCAGCATAAACCTGCCCGCGATCTACCTGCCCGCCGGCCCGATGCTGCGCGGGAATTGGCGCGATCAGACATTGGGCAGCGGCTCCGACGTGTGGAAATACTGGGCCGAGTTGCGCGCCGGCAACATCAACGAAGATCAATGGCAGGAGATCGAAAACGGCATCGCACGATCGCCCGGCCACTGCATGACCATGGGCACGGCATCGACCATGACCTCCGCAACCGAGGCACTGGGATTTACGCTCCCGGGCGCCGCGTCGATTCCGGCAGCGGACTCGCGGCACGCGAGGATGGCAACCGACACCGGCCGCCGGATCGTCGACATGGTGTGGGAAGACCTCAAACCGCGCGACTTCCTCAACGCGGCTTCGTTCGACAACGCGATTACCGCCGTGCTTGCCATCGGCGGCTCGACCAATGCGCTGGTGCACCTCATCGCCCTGGCACGACGCGCCGGCATACCGCTGACGCTCGATCGATTCGACGAGCTTTCGCGCACGACGCCGCTGATCGCGAACATCAGGCCGGCGGGCAAGTATTTGATGGAGGATTTTTTCTACGCCGGGGGCTTGAGGGCGCTGCTGGCGACGATGGGGGACAAGCTTGCCTTGGACGCGCGCACCGTCAACGGGCGAACGCTGGGTGAAAATGTCTCCGGCGCCGAAGTGTTCAATGACGACGTGATACTGCCTCGCGACAAGGCCTTGGTGGCGAGCGGCAGCCTCGCCGTGCTGCGCGGCAACCTTGCGCCGAACGGCGCCGTGATCAAGCCCGCCGCCGCGGAGCCACGCCTGCTCAAGCATTCCGGGCGAGCGGTGGTGTTCGCAGACTACAACGACATGGCGGCGCGCATCGACGATCCCGCCCTCGACGTCACGCCGGACTCGGTGCTGGTGCTGAAGAACGCGGGACCGCTTGGCGCTCCCGGCATGCCCGAATGGGGACAGTTGCCGATACCGAAAAAGATTCTCGCCCAAGGCGTCCGCGATATGCTGCGCATCTCCGACGCGCGCATGAGCGGGACGAGCTACGGCGCCTGCGTGCTGCACGTCGCGCCGGAGTCGTTCGCCGGCGGGCCTCTGGCTTTTGTGCGCGACGGCGACGTGATCGAGCTCGATGTCGCCGAGCGCCGCCTGGAGTTGAAGGTCAGCGACGCCGAGCTTGCCCGCCGCCGCGCCGAATGGAAAATGCCGCCGCCGCGCTTCGAGCGCGGCTACGGTGCGCTGTATCAGCAGCACATCACTCAGGCCGATCAAGGCTGCGACTTCGATTTTCTCGAAGGCATCGCGCCGACGGCCGAGCCGGAGATGCACTGACCGTGCGGACCGTCGCAGCGCCGAAGCTTGTCGAACTGGTTGCAGCGATCATGCGCGGCGGTGGTTGCGATGCGCACGAAGCGACGATGGTCGCGCGCCGGCTCGTCGACTCGAATCTGGTGGGGCACGATTCGCACGGAGTCATCCGCGTCGGCAAGTATCTCGAATGGATGCGCAGTGGCTGGTTGAGACCGAACCAGTCGCCATCGATCGTTTTTGAAAGCGACACCCTCGCGATCATCGACGGCAATCGCGGTTTCGGTCAGGTAGTGGGCGAGTTCGCCGGCAAGACCGGAACGGCCAAGGCGGCCAAGACGGGGATCGCGATGGTCGGGCTGCGCAATTGCGGCCACCTCGGGCGCGTCGGCGACTGGGCGGAATTGGCGGCCGCTGAGGGCCAGGTGTCGCTCCATTTCCTCAACACCTCGGGTGCGCAGCGGGTGGCGCCCTTCGGCGGTAGCGACCGCCGACTTTCGACCAATCCGATCACCGTCGGCGTACCCGTCGCAGGTGGAGATCCGGTAATACTGGATGTGACCACATCGATGGTTGCCGAAGGAAAGTTATTTGTCGCGAGCAACAAACGCGAGCAGGTTCCGCCCGGATGGATCATCGACAAACATGGCAAGCCCACCACCGAGCCCAAGGACTTCTACGATGGCGGCGCGCTGCTGACGGTGGGCGCGCACAAGGGCTCCGGTCTGTCGATCATCGTCGACTTGCTCGCGGGTGCGATCTCGACCGGCAAAAGCTCGGATCCTGACGACACGGTGCTGCGCAATAACATGCTGTCGATCTATATCGCTCCAGCGGTCTACGATTCCGACGGCACAGTCTCGCGGGAGGTCGCACGATTTGTCGAGTGGGTAAAGGCATCCCCTCCGGCCTTGGCGGATCAGCCGGTATTGCTTCCGGGGGAGGTCGAGCGCGCGACCCGGGCGCAGCGCAGCGCGCAGGGCATCGCGATCGACGACCAGACATGGAAAGATCTCATGGCCGCGGCAGCGTCGGTAGGTATGGGCGCAGAATCAGCGATGGCCATGATCGCCGATCGCGCACAGTGACGCGCCGCCGTTCTTCGAGAGCGCAATAGCGACGAACGCCGGGGCTGATGATGACGCCTCTGTTCGAGAACTTCGCTTCGCGCCGGACCAAGACAGCGGGCGCCGAGATCAATCTGGTCACGGGGGGCAGTGGTCCGCCGCTCTTGCTGTTGCACGGCTATCCGCAGACACACGCGATGTGGCACAAAATCGCGCCGCGGTTGGCGCAGAGGTTCACGGTTGTTTGTCCCGACCTACGCGGATACGGCGACTCCGAAAAGCCGGAAGGCGGCAAGTCGCATCTCAACTATTCGAAACGCGCGATGGCGCAGGACCAGGTCGAGGTAATGCAAGCGCTCGGCTTTTCGCGGTTCGCCGTCGCGGGTCACGACCGGGGCGGCCGGGTTGCCCATCGCATGGCGCTGGACTACGCGGATAGAGTACAGCGGCTGGTCCTCCTCGACATTTCGCCTACCCGGCTGATGTTTGCGCGCACCGATCAGGCATTTGCGACGGCGTATTACCACTGGTTTTTCCTGATCCAGCCATTCGATCTCCCTGAACGCCTGATCGGTGCCGACACTTCGTATTACTTGCGACGCAAGCTCGGTGGCCTTTCCTCCGGATTGCAGCATTTTGACCCTCGCGCGCTCGCCGAATACGAGCGCTGCTTTGCCATTCCAGCAACCTTTCACGCCACCTGCGAGGACTACCGTGCGGCGGCGACCATCGACCTCGACCACGACGCTGCTGACGGCGCAGCCCGCATCCGTTGCCCCATGCTCGTGCTCTGGGGCGAAAAGGGGGTGGTCAATCGACTGTTCCACCCTGTCGACGATTGGAAGCGCGTTGCTGATGATGTCTCGGGTCGCGCGCTGCCCTGCGGCCATTTCCTGGCGGAGGAAGCGCCGGATCAGACATTGAATGAAATGCTGGTATTTCTTGGCGATTAGTAGCGACCCAGGCTTAGGTCGGGCGAGATCGATCTGGTAAAATGCGCCGCTTGGCCAAGTAGCTCAGTTGGTAGAGCAGAGGACTGAAAATCCTTGTGTCGGTGGTTCAATTCCGCCCTTGGCCACCAGATTTAGCGTGGCGCGAAGCGACGCGCAAAATCGGCCCAAGGTTTTGATTCCGCCCTTGGCACCAGATTTGATCGTACCCTCGAGCATGCCGCCCGTTCGGGGTTCCGCGGCATTCGATGCTCTTCACAGCGTTCTCATCGGCAGTAAGCGAATCCCGGCCACCGTGCGATCGATAGGA
>DASZZK010000495.1:0-7806 GCA_035544975.1 Casimicrobiaceae bacterium
ATTACGAGTGCCTGTGCGGCAAGTACAAGCGGCTGAAGCATCGCGGCGTCATTTGCGAGAAGTGCGGCGTCGAAGTCACGCTGGCCAAGGTGCGCCGCGAGCGCATGGGCCATATCGAGCTCGCAAGCCCGGTGGCGCATATCTGGTTCCTGAAGAGCCTGCCCTCGCGCATGGGCATGGTGCTCGACATGACGCTCCGCGATATCGAGCGCGTGCTGTACTTCGAAGCGTACGTGGTGACCGACCCGGGCCTGACGCCGCTTAATCGCGCGCAGCTCCTGACCGAGGACGATTACCTGGCCAAGGTCGAGCAGCACGGCGACGATTTCTCGGCGGCGATGGGCGCCGAGGGCATCCGCGAGCTGTTGAAGGCGCTCGAGGTCAACACCGAGATCGAAAAGCTGCGCAAGGAGCTCGAGACCACGGGCTCGGACACCAAGATCAAGAAGATCGCCAAGCGCCTCAAGGTGCTCGAGGCGTTCCACAAATCGGGTATCAAGCCGGAGTGGATGATCCTCGAAGTCCTTCCGGTGCTGCCGCCGGAGCTGCGCCCGCTTGTCCCCCTGGACGGCGGCCGCTTCGCCACGTCGGACCTGAACGATCTGTATCGCCGCGTGATCAACCGCAACAACCGGTTGAAGCGCCTGCTCGAGCTCAAGGCACCCGACATCATCGTGCGCAATGAAAAGCGAATGCTGCAGGAAGCGGTCGATTCGCTCCTCGACAACGGCCGTCGCGGCAAGGCGATGACCGGTGCTAACAAGCGGCCGCTCAAATCGCTGGCCGACATGATCAAGGGCAAGGGCGGTCGCTTCCGCCAGAACCTGCTGGGCAAGCGCGTCGATTACTCGGGCCGCTCGGTGATCGTGGTCGGACCGCAACTGAAGCTGCATCAATGCGGGCTGCCCAAGCTGATGGCGCTCGAGCTCTTCAAGCCGTTCATCTTCAACAAGCTGGAGACGATGGGGCTTGCCACGACCATCAAGGCGGCGAAGAAGATGGTCGAGAGCCAGGAGCCGGTGGTCTGGGACATCCTGGAAGAGGTGATCCGCGAGCATCCGGTGATGCTGAACCGGGCACCGACGCTGCACCGCCTGGGCATCCAGGCGTTCGAGCCGGTGCTGATCGAAGGCAAGGCGATCCAGCTGCATCCGCTGGTGTGCACGGCGTTCAACGCCGACTTCGACGGCGACCAGATGGCAGTCCACGTGCCGCTGTCGCTGGAAGCGCAGATGGAAGCGCGCACGCTGATGCTCGCCTCCAACAACGTGCTTCTTCCTTCCAACGGCGAGCCCTGCATCGTGCCGTCGCAGGACATCGTGCTCGGCCTCTACTACGCCACGCGTGAACTGATCGCTGCCAAGGGCGAGGGCATGCTGTTTGCAGACATCGCCGAAGTGGCGCGTGCCTACGAGTCGCGCCAGGTCGCGCTGCACGCCAAGATCAGCGTGCGCATCAAGGAAGTGCTGGTCGGCGCCGAGGGCGAGAGGACCGACAAGGTCACCCGCTATCAGACGACGGTCGGCCGCTCGCTGCTGTCGGAGATTCTGCCGGCCGGGCTGCCGTTCGAGACCATTAACCGGCCGCTCAAAAAGAAGGAAATCTCGAAGATCATCAACGCGAGCTTCCGCCGTTGCGGTTTGCGCGAGACGGTGATCTTCGCCGACAAGCTGATGCAGGCGGGGTATGCGCTCGCGACGCGTGCCGGAATTTCCTTTGCCGCCGACGACATGCTGATCCCCGCGGAAAAGCACACCATCATCGAAAAGTCGGAGCGCGAAGTGAAGGAAATCGAGGCGCAATACACCTCGGGCCTGGTCACGCAGGGCGAGCGCTACAACAAGGTGGTCGACATCTGGGGCCGCGCCGGCGACGACATCGCCAAGGCGATGATGAAGCAGCTCGGCACCGTCGAGGTCAAGGACCGCGAAGGCAACATGGTCGAGCAGGAGTCATTCAACTCCATCTACATGATGGCTGACTCCGGCGCGCGCGGCTCGGCGGCGCAGATCCGGCAGCTCGCCGGCATGCGCGGATTGATGGCCAAGCCGGACGGCTCGATCATCGAGACGCCGATCACAGCCAACTTCCGCGAGGGCCTGAACGTGTTGCAGTACTTCATTTCGACGCACGGCGCGCGCAAGGGTCTTGCCGACACGGCGTTGAAGACCGCCAATTCGGGTTACCTCACCCGCCGTCTGGTCGACGTGACGCAGGATCTCGTGGTCACCGAGGACGATTGCGGCACCAGCAACGGCGTGGCGATGAAGGCACTGGTCGAGGGCGGAGAAGTGATCGAAGCGCTGCGCGAGCGGATCCTCGGTCGCTCCGTCGCCGCGGATGTCGTCAATCCGGAAACGCAGGCCACGCTGTTTCACGCCGGAACCCTGCTCAGCGAAGACGAAGTCGAGCAGATCGAGGCGCTGGGGATCGACGAGGTCAAGGTGCGCACACCTCTCACCTGCGACACCCGCTACGGTCTGTGTGCGACCTGTTACGGCCGCGATCTGGGCCGCGGGCACCTGGTCAACGTGGGCGAAGCGGTCGGCGTCATCGCCGCGCAGTCCATCGGCGAGCCGGGAACGCAGCTCACGATGCGGACCTTCCACATCGGTGGCGCGGCGTCGCGGACGGCTGCAGCGTCGCAGCTGGAAAGCAAGTCGGCGGGGGTCGTGCGCTTTTCGGCGGCGATGCGCTATGTCACCAACGGCAAGGGCGAGCTGATCGTGATTGCCCGCTCAGGCGAAGTCATGATTCACGACGACAACGGCCGCGAGCGTGAGCGGCATAAGGTTCCCTATGGCGCCACGATGCTGGTCAAGGACGGCGACACGGTGAAAGCAGGCAAGGTGCTGGCGACCTGGGACGCGACGTCGCGTCCGATCATCACCGAGTATGCGGGCAGGGTGAAGTTCGAGAACGTCGAGGAAGGCGTCACGGTGGCCAAGCAGGTGGACGAAGTGACCGGCCTGTCCACGCTGGTGGTCATCGATCCGAAGCGCCGCGCAGGGGCGGCAGCGAAGGGCGTGCGGCCGCAGGTCAAGCTGTTGAACGAACGTGGCGACGAGGTGAAGCTGGCCGGATCGGAGTTGCCGGTCAACATCACTTTCCAGCTGGGATCGATCATCACCGTCAAGGATGGCCAGGACGTGGCCGTCGGCGAGGTGCTAGCGCGCATTCCACAGGAGACGTCCAAGACGCGCGACATCACGGGGGGCCTGCCGCGAGTGGCGGAGCTGTTCGAGGCGCGCGCGCCGAAGGACGCGGGCACGCTGGCGGAAGTCACCGGCACGGTGTCGTTCGGCAAGGACACCAAGGGCAAGCAGCGGCTGGTCATCACCGACCTGGACGGCGTCGCGCACGAGTATCTGATCCCCAAGGACAAGCACGTCACCGCGCACGACGGGCAGGTGGTGAACAAGGGCGAATCCATCGTCGACGGACCCGCGGACCCGCACGATATTCTGCGGCTCCTGGGAGTCGAGGCGCTGGCGCGCTACATCACCGACGAGGTGCAGGACGTGTATCGGCTGCAAGGCGTGAAGATCAACGACAAGCACATCGAGGTGATCGTGCGGCAGATGCTGCGCCGCGTGCAGGTGCAGGATGCGGGCGACACCCGCTTCATCGTGGGTGAGCAGGTCGAGCGCTCGGATCTGCTGGACGAGAACGATAAGGTGTTCGCGCAGGGCGGCATCAAGGGCGGCGCGGACGCCAAGCGGCCGGCGACGTACGAGCACATGCTGCTAGGCATCACCAAGGCGTCGCTGTCGACCGATTCGTTCATCTCGGCGGCCTCGTTCCAGGAAACCACGCGCGTCCTGACCGAAGCCGCAATCATGGGCAAGAAGGACGAGTTGCGAGGCTTGAAGGAAAACGTCATCGTCGGCCGGCTGATTCCTGCCGGAACCGGTCTTGCCTACCATAACGCGCGAAAGAAGCAGAAAGCGGGGGGTGTACCCGAACTGGCGCCGGAAGGGATCACTTTGGAGGCGCCGGCCGCGGAGATCAGCGCCGACGCAGCCTGACCCTCGAAGCGGGCAACTTTGGACCGGAACGGGGGGTCCCCACACGGGGGCTCCCGTTCGTTTTTGGGCGGGGAATACATTGACAGGACACACCTAGTGCCTTAAAATCGAACGTCTTTTCGCCTCCAATCGGGCCAGCCAGCCAAAACGGGCTTCGCGCCGGCCGGTGGGGTGTGCGTACCCGGCCGCCATCGATTTGGATGTGTCGACCGAGGCGCAACGAGAGTGGCCTGAGCAGACGATGCTCAAGGCCACTTTGATTTGTGTGGGTCGAAAGCGTCTCGGGACGAGGCCACGGCGTGCGGGGCCTTAACTCGTTGCAACGGAAAAACGCGGAAATGCCCGAACAAGAAGCGAACAGGCAACGAAGTGGCAAATGAGTGGCAAATGAGTGACAAATGAGCGACAAACGAGCGGAAAAATAGTATGCCAACGATCAGTCAGCTAGTCCGCAAGGGCCGCGTAGCTCCGGTGTCGAAGAGCAAGGTGCCGGCGCTGAAGCGCAGTCCGCAGAAACGCGGTGTCTGCACGCGCGTGTATACGACGACGCCGAAAAAGCCGAACTCGGCGTTGCGCAAGGTCGCGAAGGTGCGGCTGACCAACGGATTCGAAGTCATCAGCTACATCGGCGGCGAAGGCCACAATCTTCAGGAGCACTCTGTGGTCCTGATCCGCGGTGGCCGAGTAAAGGATTTGCCGGGCGTGCGCTACCACATGGTGCGCGGCGCCCTCGATACGGCGGGTGTCAAGGATCGCAAGCAGTCGCGGTCGAAGTACGGCGCCAAGAAGCCCAAGGCCGCTTAGTTCTTTCGTTGAATTTTATCCATCGAATCGTCGGGCTCTGCCCGCGATTCGATGCAAAACTGATCGGCGAAAAGTAGGTTTGTACTTTTCGCCGCGGAGAGTTGGATGCCCCGACGCAGAGAAATTTCAAAGCGCGAGATCCTGCCGGATCCGAAGTATTCGAACAGCGATGTCGCGAAGTTCGTCAACGTGCTCATGAGCCAGGGCAAGAAGTCGGTTGCCGAGCGTATCGTCTACGGCGCGTTCGAGTCGATTGCCAAGAAGGGCGGCAAGGATCCGCTGGAAGTTTTCAACCAGGCTCTCTCCAACGCGAAGCCGATGGTCGAGGTCAAGAGCCGCCGCGTCGGCGGCGCCAACTTTCAGGTGCCGGTCGAAGTGCGTCCGGTGCGCCGCGTTGCGCTCGCCATGCGCTGGCTGCGCGAGGCCGCGCGCAAGCGCGGCGAGAAGTCGATGGGCCAGCGGCTCGCCGCGGAATTGACCGAGGCAGCGGAAGGGCGCGGCGGCGCGGTAAAGAGACGCGAGGAAGTGCATCGCATGGCCGAAGCGAACAAAGCCTTCTCGCATTTCCGCTTTTAGTGGCAACTGAGCGCCAACTAAGCGCCAAGCAAGCGCCAAGCAAGCGGACAACGTGAACCAGCAGCGCAGGACTCTAGTGGCGATAACCTGCAACGCGATTTTGGACAGTGACATAAAGTGGCAAGAACGACACCCATCGAGCGCTATCGGAATATCGGCATCAGTGCCCACATTGATGCCGGTAAGACCACGACCACCGAGCGCATACTTTTCTACACGGGTGTCTCGCACAAGATAGGCGAAGTGCATGACGGCGCGACCGTCATGGATTGGATGGAGCAGGAGCGCGAGCGCGGCATCACCATCACTTCCGCGGCTACCACCTGCTTCTGGAAAGGGATGCAGAACAACCATCCCGAGCATCACATCAACATCATCGACACGCCGGGACACGTCGACTTCACCATCGAGGTCGAGCGCTCGATGCGGGTGCTGGATGGCGCATGCATGGTCTACGACGCCGTCGCCGGTGTGCAGCCGCAGTCGGAAACAGTGTGGCGGCAGGCGAACAAATACAAAGTCCCGCGTCTTGCATTCATCAACAAGATGGACCGCCAGGGCGCGGAGTTCTTCAAGTCGTATGACCACATCAAGAGCCGGCTGAAGGGCAACCCGGTTCCGATCCAGTTACCGGTCGGCGCGGAAGAAAAATTCGAAGGCGTTATCGATCTCGTCATCATGAAGGCCATTTACTGGGACGAATCGACGCAGGGCATGAAATACGAGCTGCGTGAGATTCCCGCGGGCCTGGTCGAAGAAGCCAAGAAGTGGCGCGAAAAGATGGTCGAGGCCGCGGCGGAAGCCGACGACGAACTGATGCACAAGTATCTCGAGGGCCACGACCTCTCGGTCGAGGACATCAAGAGGGGCTTGCGGATCCGCACCATCAAGAACGAGATCGTGCCGATGCTCTGCGGCAGCGCGTTCAAGAACAAGGGCGTGCAGGCGATGCTCGACGCGGTCATCGACTACATGCCGTCACCAGTCGACATCAAGCCGGTCGAAGGCGAGGACGAGGACGGCAAACCAGCGTCGCGCAAGGCGTCCGACTCGGAGCCTTTTTCAGCGCTCGCGTTCAAGATCATGACCGATCCCTATGTCGGCCAGCTGACGTTCATCCGCGTCTATTCGGGCGTGCTCAAATCCGGCGACACGGTGTACAACTCGAACCGTGAGCGCAAGGAGCGTATCGGCCGGCTGCTGCAGATGCACGCCAATCAGCGTGAAGAGATCAAGGAAGTTTATGCGGGCGACATCGCTGCGGCGGTCGGACTCAAGGAAGCATCGACCGGTGAGACGCTGTGCGATCCGCATCACATCATCATGCTCGAGCGGATGGAATTCCCCGAGCCCGTGATTTCGCAGGCGGTCGAGCCCAAGACCAAGGCCGATCAGGAAAAGATGGGTCTCGCGCTGAATCGTCTGGCGCAGGAAGACCCGTCATTTCGCGTGCACACCGACGAGGAATCGAGCCAGACGATCATCTCCGGCATGGGCGAGCTGCACCTCGAGATCATCGTCGACCGCATGAAGCGCGAGTTCGGCGTCGAAGCCAATGTCGGCAAGCCGCAGGTCGCGTACCGCGAAGCGATCAAGAAGCCGGTGCAGATCGAGGGCAAGTTCATCAAGCAGTCGGGCGGACGCGGCCAGTACGGCCACGTTTGGCTGAAGCTCGAGCCGCAGGAAGCCGGCAAGGGATTCGAGTTCGTCGATGCGATCAAGGGTGGCACCGTGCCGCGCGAATATATTCCGGCGGTCGAAAAGGGTCTGCGCGAAACGCTGCCGAACGGCGTGCTTGCCGGGTTCCCGGTAGTCGACGTGAAGGTGACCTTGTTCGACGGCAGCTATCACGACGTCGACTCGAACGAAAACGCCTTCAAGATGGCCGCGTCGATGGCATTCAAGGACGGCATGCGGGCCGCAACGCCGGTGCTGCTCGAGCCGATGATGGCGGTCGAGGTCGAGACGCCCGAGGACTTCATGGGCAATGTCGTCGGCGACCTGTCGGGTCGTCGGGGGATGATTCAGGGCATGGAAGACGTCGTCGGTGTCAAGGTGATCAAGGCCGAGGTGCCGCTGTCCGAGATGTTCGGCTACTCGACCACGCTGCGCTCGCTGTCACAGGGGCGCGCGACGTACACCATGGAGTTCAAGCACTACACCGAGGCGCCGAAGACGGTCGCCGAAGCAGTCATTAACAAGAAGACGTAGAAGAGCGTTTCGTAGCTTTTTCAGCTTTGAATTGTCCGGCTCTGCCGGCAATTCAAAGGTAACTCTAACCGGGCAAAAGTAGGTTTTTACTTTTGCCCGCGGAGGCACAGATGGCCAAGGGCAAATTTGAGCGGACCAAGCCGCACGTGAACGTGGGCACGATCGGGCACGTCGATCATGGCAAGAC
>DASZZK010000496.1:0-9916 GCA_035544975.1 Casimicrobiaceae bacterium
TGGCGGCGCTGATATCGGGGCAGGTCGACTTCGTCATCGATCCCCCCTTCCAGGACGTCGCGCGCCTGAAGCAGGAAGGACGATTCAAGCTCGCCGACATCACCGATATCGGAACGCAGTATCTCGGTTTCGATCAGAGCCGAGACGAGCTGCAGTTCAGCGATGTCAAGGGCAAGAACCCGTTCAAGGACCTGCGCGTGCGGCGCGCGATTTACCAGGCGATCGACATCGACGCCATCGTCAGCAAGGTTCTACGCGGGCAGGCGATCGCGACCGGCTCGTTTTTCTCGCGCCTGGTCGACGGGTACGTTCCGGAGCTCGAGCGCCGACTACCGTATGACGTGGCGGCGGCGCGGGCGCTCCTCAAGGAGGCCGGATATCCCGACGGCTTCAGCGTCGCGCTTGACTGCGTCAACGTCGCGTTTCGCGCGGCGGTGTGCCAGGCGGTCGCCGGCATGCTTGCGCAAGTCGGTATCCGGACCAACACCCAGGTCTGGCCGACGGCGACGTTCTTTCCCAAACTTACGCAGGCAACGACGAGTTTTTACGAGGTCGGCTGGTCGCCCTTGTTCGACGCATGGCCGTCGCTCAATGCGCTCTTCCGCAGCTACTCGAGCGACGGCACCGGCACGTTCAACGGCGGGCGCTACTCCAACCCGGCGCTCGACAAGCTGATCGACGCGATCCGTGTCGAGCCCGACGCGGCGCAGCGCCGGCAGCAGGTCGGCGAGGTACTGCGCATCATGAATGCCGACCTGCCGATGATTCCTCTCTACCGGCGCACGCTGACGTGGGCCATGCGGCCGGACATCAGCGTCGCGCAGTGGCCCAACGACGTGCTGGAGCTGCGTTTTGTGCAGATCGGCGAGGGAAATTCCTGAGCGTGGAACTCGGAACCCGCGCTGCATTCTTTCCCGGACGACTGTCATGATCCATCGCTTCGCTTTTCCCACCACCATTCACTTCGGCGCCGGTGCACGCGCGCTCGTCGCCGAGCACCTGAAGGCACAAGACATCAAGCGCCCACTCATCGTCACCGACCGCGGGATCGCGCCGCTGCCGATGCTGAAAGGCTTTATCGCCGAGCTCCCGGGTCTCGACGTCGGCGTCTTTTCCGAGATCTGGGGTAATCCCGTTCGCAGCCAGGTAGACCAGGGCGTCGCCGCGTACAAGGCGCATCGCGCCGACGCGGTGATCGGGCTCGGCGGCGGCGCCGCGCTCGATGTCGCCAAGGCGATCGCGCTGATGGCGGTGCATCCCGGCGAGGTGCTGGAATACGCGTGGGATCATCCGCAGGTGCGCGCCATCGAGCGCGAGCTGCCCTACTTCATCGCGCTGCCGACCACCGCGGGGACGGGATCCGAGGTCGGCCGCTCGAGCGTGATCTCCGACGACGCGACACACATCAAGAAAATCATTTTTTCGTCGGCGCTGCTCGCCAAAGCGGTCTTCGCCGATCCCGAGCTGACGCTGGACCTGCCCGCGCACATCACCGCGGCCACCGGCATGGACGCGTTGACGCACAATGTCGAATCGTACTTGTCGCCCGCCTACCACCCGCTGTGCGACGGCATCGCACTGGAGGGAGCGCGCATCGCCGCGCGATCGCTGCGGACGGCGGTGCGCGAGCCACACAACATCGCCGCTCGCTCCGACATGATGATGAGCTCGATGATGGGCGCGATCGCGTTTCAGAAGGACCTGGGCGCGGTGCACTCCTGCGCGCATGCGCTGTCGACCGTCGCCGATCTGCATCACGGCCTCGCCAACGGCATCATGATCGACCATGTGATGCGCTTCAACATGCCCTCGGCCATCGCGAAAATGGCGGAGCTGGCGCACGTGGTCGGCGCCGCGGTTCCCGGCGCCCTGCCCGAGGCGAGCGCCGAGGGCTTCATCGGCTGGCTGGCAACGCTCAAGGCCGATCTAGCGATACCGGCGACGCTGTCCGCATACAAAGCCAAGCGGCCGGTCACACAGGCCGACATCGGAGCGCTGGCCGACGTGGCGATCAATGACATCTGCCACCAGACCAACCCCCGGCCGTGCACGCGCCAGGACTTCGAGCGGCTCTTCGCGGCGGCGATGTAAGGCGAAAAGCGTCATGAAAATTCTCAATCCCGCCACCCAGGCGATGATCGCCGAGGTCAGCGAGGACGGCGCGACTTCCGTCCGCGCCAAATACGCGCGTGCCCGCGCCGCGCAGCCCGCCTGGGCGGCTCTCCCGATAAAAAAACGCCTGGATGCGATTCGCGCGTTTCGCAAGCGCATCACCGAGATGCACGAGACGCTCGCTCGCACGCTGACGCTCGAGGTCGGCAAGCCGATCCGCCAGTCCAGGAACGAGCTCAACGGATTGCTCGGCCGCATCGACTTTTTTCTTGCCGAAGCGCCGGGGATCCTGCGCGGCCGGAAGGTGCACGCCGACGCCAAGCAAAAACTCGAGGAGCGAATCTCGCACGAGCCGCTGGGCGTGATCGCGAACATTTCGGCGTGGAACTATCCTTACTTCGTCGGCGGCAACGTTTTCATCCCCGCGCTGATCGCCGGCAATGCGGTCCTGTACAAGCCCTCGGAATATGCAACGCTGACCGGCCTGCACGTTGCGGCAATGCTCTACGAGGCGGGAGTGCCGACCGATGTCTTCATTCCCGTGATCGGCGGGCCGGCGGTCGGTGCGGCGTTGTTGCGGCAACCCGTCGACGGCGTTTTCTTTACCGGCTCGTATGCCACCGGGGCCAAGGTTGGCGCGGCGGCCGGCCGCAGAATGTCCAAGGTTCAGCTCGAGCTCGGGGGCAAGGATCCCATCTACGTGTGCGACGACGTGGATATCAAAGCCGCCGCGGCGGGCGTTGCCGACGGGGCTTTCTACAATACCGGGCAATCGTGCTGCTCGGTGGAGCGGATCTATGTTCATCGGAAGATCCACGACGCTTTTGTCAAAGCCTTCGTGGCGGAGGTCAAGCGTTTCAAGATTGGCGACCCGCTCGACGAGTCGAGCTACATCGGCCCGCTCACTCGCCGGCCTCAGCTGGAAGTCTTGCGCCGACAGGTTGCGGACGCCAAGCGCAAGGGCGCCACGCTGCTCGCCGGCGGCGGCACCATCAAAGGCAAGGGCAACTGGTTCGAACCAACCGTGTTCGCCGATGTCGATCACCGCATGGCGCTGATGAAGGACGAGAGCTTCGGCCCGATCATCGGCATCCAGAGTGTCAGAGACGACACCGAGGCAGTGAGGCTAATGAACGATAGCGAATACGGCCTCACCGCGGGCGTCTACACCCCCAATGAAAAGCGCGCGCGCCGCATTCTCTCCCGCGTTCGTGCAGGATCAGCGTACTGGAACTGCTGCGACCGGGTGAGTCCCCGGCTGCCCTGGTCCGGTGTGGGCCACTCCGGCATTGGGCTCACGTTGTCCACGTACGGCATCCAGACCTTCACGCGGCCGAAGGCGTGGCATCTTTCCGGTGTATAGTGCGCGCCGTCGCCCGGATCGGATCGCGTGCCGGCAGGCTTTCGATTCGCAATCTTGACGATGACATGGAGGGATGAGCATGAGATTCAGTTTTGCCGCGCCGTTGATCGCCACCTTTTTTGCGGCCGCGCTGCCATGGACGGTACATGCGGCCGAAGCCGCGAAACCGCCGGGTGCGAAGGCGGACGCGAGCTCGCTCGCTCGCGGGAAGTACCTCGTCGTCATCGGTGGTTGCAACGACTGCCACACTGCCGGGTATTTCCCGAGCAACGGCAAGGTTCCCGAGAAGGATTGGCTGACGGGCGACCGCCTCGGCTGGCGCGGGCCCTGGGGAACGACGTACCCCGTCAACCTGCGGCAGTATATGGAGACGATGACCGAGGCGCAGTGGGTGGCGAAGGCCAAGGGGCTGGAAACACGGCCGCCAATGCCGTGGTCGAACATCCGCGCGATGAGCGCGCAGGACCTGCGCGCCATCTACCGCTACGTCCGTCACTTGCGCCCTGCGGGAGACGCCGCACCGGCGTACGTGCCGCCGGACAAGGAGCCGCCGCCACCGTTCGTCACGTTCCCCGCAGCGCCAAAGTAACTTCCTGCGTTGGGTTTTCGGCGTGGCGCGGACGCGTGGTCGGCGCTAACGAATTTCCGGTCCGTCGCGTCCAATTCCCATCAAAACAGCTTCAGCGCAAGCTGCAAAAAGAAGCGATTTCCTCGCGTCTTGTTCTCAACCTGCCCTTCATGCTGCCACTTCAATGTTATCCCCCAATCCGGGCTGGGGTGGTACCTCACAAACGGGCCGATCGCCAGGACTTGTCCACGATTGCCGTTGCCGAAAACCTGGCCGTTTTGCTTGTCGTCGGCAATTTGTTTGTACAAGTATCCATTCGCCCCGATCTGCCAAGCGGGCGTCAGCGCGTAGCCCAAGCCGTAATCGAAGCTCACTTCGTCGCCGGACCGGTAGTTCGTGTCGTGGTTCTTTTGATTGATCAGGTATATGAGGCTTCCACTGACTTCGATGGCGTCAGTCGGAAACCACGTGAATAAGTACGCAGGGCCCACTGCGTAGTAGCCTCGGCTCGTATTCGCGAGCTTGGTCTTGTCGAATTTGCCGGCCGGCAGGAAGAACTCCACGCCCGCTATCTGGTGAAATCGCTCGTAGTGCCACCCAAGCAGTGCCGGTCCGACCAAAGCGTCACCTATTCCGGTCGACGAACTCTCGCGGTGTATCTTGCCTCCCGGCGTTTGCACGTCGAAGCTGACGTGCGCGTCGACATACGCCGAAAGACCCAAGCGCGTTTCGATGCTCGCGCCCCAAAGCTCGACTCCGCTCCAGACGTATTGCAAACGAGGCGTCACGGCGCTCGCATGCACATTGAAATTCGAGATGCCCGCCCTGTCGTGCCCCGAACTGTCGAACGTATGGTCGGCGTCGTAATAGGCGACAAACGTGGTGAGCCGCAGGCCGGGAGGCGGCATGACGCCCGAAAGTACGGTATCCACACCAAGCGCTTTGCTCGTACCGCCGCCCTCCGTCGCGATGACTGGATCCGCGACAATAATGGCTAGTAGCAAGGCCCCAAGAAATGAAAAACGCCGCGGGCTTTTGCCGAAGTCGGCAAAAGGCAAATTCGTTTCGAGCCCGCGAGGAAACGCAAAATCCAAGTGTTGCCGCGTTACGTAATTGTGATGTCGCAGAGCAATTCGTCCATGCTGCATTTATGTTCTCCCTGGAAACAATCGTCCCACAACGATGTTCGTTCGGATCTCTCGTCATCGTGGAACCTCTTCGCCTACCGGATCACTTCGTCGGCCCGGGTTAGCAGCGAATCCGCAATAGTGAGGCCGAGCGCCTTGGCAGTCTTGAGATTGATGACCAGTTCGAAGGTCGTCGGCTGCTCGATTGGGAGATCGCCGGGTTTCGCCCCCTTCAAGATCTTGTCCACGTACGTGGCCGCGCGTCGGTAGATCG
The DNA here is from genome assembly GCA_035544975.1 of Casimicrobiaceae bacterium. Taxonomy (GTDB): domain Bacteria; phylum Pseudomonadota; class Gammaproteobacteria; order Burkholderiales; family Casimicrobiaceae; genus PALSA-1003. The sequence goes on from DASZZK010000496.1 coordinate 5,445, forward strand.
CGGTCAAACTCGTCCCGTAGCTCATCAGCCCGCCAATCTGGACAAACTCCCGCCAGAAATAGACCCCGGGCAAACGATTCTTGGTCGCGAATTCAACGATTCGCGCGCGTTCGAAGCCGAGCACCGGATCGGGGAGCACCGCCAGCGCATCGACCTGTGCGGCCGAAATTGCCGTAAGCGCCTCATCGAGCTCGCGGGCGTCCCGCGCTTCCCACACTTGAGTCGCCATCCCCATGCGGCGTGCCGTGGCCGTGAAGTCTTTGAGCGTCCTATCGGCGAAGCGTTGGGCCGGATTCCAGACGACCGCGATCCGCGTCGCCTTGGGAAGGACCTGCTTCAACAGTTCCAACCTTTTCAGCTCCAGCTCCTCGGCCAGGACCGCGAAACCGGTCAGATTTCCGCCCGGCCTTGCGAGACTGGGAACGATGCCTTCCGCTACCGGATCGCCGGTGATAAAAACCACGGGCAGTGTATTCGTCGCTGCCTTGACCGCCAAAATTGTCGGAAGGCCGCCGCTGCTCAAGATGACCTCGGGCTTGAGGTTCAGGAGTTCGTTCACCAGAACCGGCAGCGCTTCGACCTTTTGGTCGCCCCATCGAAAATCGATGACGATGTTCCGGCCCTCGACATAGCCCAGCTCGCGCAGTCCTGTCCGGAATGCCTCGACATTGCTTGCATTGGGTGCCGCCGGGCCGACGTTCATGAATCCGATGCGATGAATCTTGGTTGCGTCCTGTCCGATAGCACCCGGCGGCGCCGCCAGACCTCCGGCCGCTAGCAATGCGAGCACGGATATGATTCGCCGGGTTTTCGACATGGAATCGTCTCCGGAAATAGCTGATCGACTATAGGCTGCCACCCGCTGTCGGTCAATCACGTAATCAGAACAGCGCCGACAACGCATCTAGTCCGGATGAACAACGCTCATGTAAATCACACCGGTTTGACCGACCCATTCGTCCTTCGACAACCTCGGGACAAACGGGAATAGTTATCGTGCCTCCTGCAATTCCGCCGCGCGCAGCGTATTCGCGAGCAGCGTCGCGATCGTCATCGGGCCGACGCCGCCGGGGACCGGAGTGATCCAGCTCGCGCGCTCTTTCGCAGCCGCGAAGTCGACGTCGCCGCAGAGCTTGCCGTCCGCGTCGCGATTCATGCCGACGTCGATAACGATTGCACTCTGCTTGATCCAGTCGCCCTTGACGAACCGCGCCTTGCCGACCGCGACGACGAGGATATCGGCCTGGCGCGCGATGCTGGGTAGATCGCGCGTCGCGGAGTGGCAAACCGTGACGGTGCAGCGCGCCATCAGGAGCTCGAGCGCCATTGGGCGGCCGACGATGTTGGATTGGCCGATGATCACCGCGTGCTTGCCGACCAGGTCCTCGCCGGTGTCGCGAATGAGCGTCATGCAGCCCTGAGGCGTGCAGGGACGTAGCGCTGGCCGTTTCAGCACCAGCATGCCCATGTTGTACGGATGCAAGCCGTCCACATCCTTGCGCGGATCGATGCTTTCGGTCACCACGTTGGCATCGATCTCCTTGGGCAGCGGAAGCTGGACGAGGATGCCGTGCACCGCGGGATCGGCGTTGAGGCGTTCGATCAGCGTCAGCAGCTCGTGCTGCGCAACGGTCCCCGGCAAATCGTATGAGAATGACTTCATGCCGACGGCGTCGGTCGTCCGGCGCTTGTTGCGTACATAGACTTGCGATGCGGGATTCTCGCCCACCAGAACGACCGCGAGGCCCGGAGGTGGTTTTCCAGCCGCGACTCTCGCCGCGATCTGCACCTTGATTTCTGCCGTCACGCGCTCGGCGCGCGCCTTGCCATCGATAACGCGGGCAGTCATGAGCCGTCCCGAAAAGCACAGAATTCTACCGGATCCGAAGCGTCGGCCACCCTTTCTCGCTCGCCAGCGCCGCCAGCGCGGGATCTGCGTTGACCGCGACCGGATGCGTTACGCGGGACAGAAGTGGAATATCGTTGCGCGAATCGCTATAGAACCAGCTCTGGCGAAAGCGCGCGAGCGTATCGTTGCGCTCGGCAAGCCACGCCTCGAGTCGCGCGATCTTGCCTTCGCGCATGTTCGGCGCGCCGGCAACCCTGCCGGTGAAGCGGCCGTCACGCATCTCCGGCTCGCTCGCGATCAGGTTCTCGAAGCCCAATTCACCCGCGATGGGGTCGGTGAGAAAGCGGCTCGCCGCAGTGGTGAGCACCATCAGGTCGCCCGAGGACCGGTGCTTGTCGACCAGCTCGCGCGCCGCGACGGGAATCATCGGCATGATCTTCTGTTGCAGGTATTCACCGCGCCAGTTTTCGAGCTGCGGCAGTGCATGGGGCGCCAGGGTAGAGACGTAGAACTCGGTGAATTCCAGCACGCCGACTTCACCGCGCCGGTAGCGGTCGACGACTTGTCGGTTGGCGCGTTCGAAGGATGCCCGATCGAGCACGCCGCGCTCGATCAGAAACTCGACCCATGCCTCATCGCAATCGCCGGTGAGGAGCGTATGGTCGAGATCGAAAAGGGCTAGTACGTCGGCGGGCAAGGGGCGCGAGCGGGATTACAATCCGCGCATGGAGATCGGTCCGATTGTACATGCACCCGCGATCCTGGAGAGGCTCGCACTCGAGCTCGCCGCGCCGCGTGGAATCTACCTGCCGCTGCGAATCGAGAACGATGTCGTGGGCTGGGTCGATGAGGAGCGCGCGGATGTGCTGGCGCGGTTCGCCGACGTCTTCGATTGGCGTACATCGGGTCCTGCATCGGCCCTTGTGCTCAACACGTCCCTCAGGACCGTCGCTGCACGGACCGCGGCGCTCGATCGCGTCGTCGATGCCCTCGCCCACGAAGGCCGCCTCAGCGCATGGCGCAACGAACGGTACGCGATTGCGACGCACCTGGGTTCATCGCCGCTCTGCCTGATCGAGCGCGCCGCGGCGCGCTTTTTCGGCATCCGTACCTACGCCGCGCACGTCAACGGCTTGGTGCGCGGCCAGTCGACGACGATGTGGCTCGCGCGCCGCAGTCCCGGCAAGGCGATCGATCCCGGCATGCTCGACAATCTGGTCGGCGGAGGCGTCGCCGCGGGCGGTACTGTCGCGGCGACGATGGTGCGCGAGGCATGGGAGGAAGCAGGGATCGCGGCCGATGTCGCCGCGAGAGCAACGGCTGCCGGTGCGGTGCGCGTCTGCCGGGCGCAGCCGGACGGGCTGCAGCGCGAGATCATCTTTGCGCACGACCTCTGGTTGCGCGCTGACTTCGTGCCGTCAAATGAGGATGGCGAAGCGGTCGAGCATCGGCGGGTTTCGCTTTCCGAGGCCGCCGCGCTTATCAGTAACGACCGCGGGCCCGACGTCGTCACCGCAGACGCGAGCCTCGTCATCCTAGATTTTCTGCTGCGGAAGGGCGGCGTCGATCCGGATACGCCCGTCTATCGCGGGCTCGACGCGCTGCGCTGCCCCTCGCTCGAACTGAGCATGCCCTTCGCGGACCGCGGCTCGGCTTAACCGATGTGCCTCATACCGCCCTGGCGGTCGCGGCGACCGGTTGCTTGTTTGCGGCAGCGATTCCCATGCTGAGTCCGAGCGCGCGCAAACTGTCGCGCACCGCATTGACCGCGTGGCGCATTTCCTCGGGGCCGATGGCGCCGATACATCCCACGCGGAAGGTCTCGAGCTGCGTGAGCTTGCCCGGATAGAGAATGAAACCGCGATTTCTGACTTCGTCGTAGAACGGCTTGAACGCGTACTTCGGATCCGCGGGCGCGTGGAAGGTCACGATGATCGGCGCCTGTATGCGCGCGTCCAGGAAAACCTTGAATCCCATTTCGGTCATGCCCGCGATCAGCGTTTCACAGTTGGCGGCGTAGCGCCGGTAGCGCGCAGGCTGGCCGCCGGCCGCGATGTATTGCTCCAGCGCGGCGTCCACCGCCACCACCACGTGCGTGGGCGGCGTATAGCGCCATTGCGTCGTCCGCTCCATGTAGGTCCACTGATCGTACAGATCCAGCACCAGCGACGTCGAGCGCCCGGCACACTGCTCGAGCACTGTCCTGCGCACGAAAACGAATCCCATCCCGGGCGGGCCTTCGATGCATTTCCCCGAGGCGGCGATGAGCGCGTCGAACGGAATTTTTTTGGCGTCGATCGGAATCGCGCCGAAGGAGCTCATCGCGTCGACGATAAGGCTTCTGCCTCGCCGCGCGACGACGTCGGCAATCTCGGGCAGCGGATTCAGGATGCCGGTCGATGTCTCGCAGTGAATCAGCCCGACGTGGGTGATCGACGCATCGGCGTCGAGCAATCGCGCGACGTCCGCCGCAGTCGTCTGCACATCGTCTGCAGTCTCGAAAATCGACAGTCTGCGCCCCATCATTTCGGTGAGCCGCGCCAGACGCTTGCTATACGCGCCGTTGATCAGCACCAGCACGTGGCCGTCGCGTGGCACCAGCGTGTTCACGGCGCCTTCGACC
>DASZZK010000497.1:0-3581 GCA_035544975.1 Casimicrobiaceae bacterium
CAACCGACAAACTGGCCGCGACCTTCAACGTTGGAGGGAAGCCGCGCGGGATCGCGCTCTCGCCCGATCGAAAGCGACTCTATCTGAGTGATCAGACCGGCAATGCGGCGCTGATCATCGACACCTCAAACGGCGCCCTGCTCGCGCGGATAGCGCTGGGCAGCTCTCCCGAAGGTCTCTATCTGTCGTCCGATGGCCGGCTGCTGTCCGCCGCGGTTGAGGAAGACGACCAGGTCATGCTCATCGATACCGCGACCGCCAAGGTCGTGCGGCGGCTGAAGATGCACGGAAAGAATCCCGAGCATGCGGTCTTCAGTCCCGACGGCCGCTGGCTGTACGTCAGCAGCGAAGAAGCCGACAGCGTGGATATCGTCGATGTTGCCAAAGGAGAGGTGATCAAGTCGGTGAAGGTCGGCGACCGGCCGCGCGGCATCGGCTTTCTGCCGGACGGCACGCGCGCCTACGTCGCCGCGGAGAACGCCGACACCGTCAACGTCTTTGATGTCTCGACGCACGAAGTCATCGCGCGCATCAAGGCCGGCAGCCGGTCGAACGGCGTCAGCGTCCGACCCGATGGCAAGCGCGTGTACGTGAGCTCGGGGGGTGAAGGCACGGTGCAGGTTATCGACACGTCAACGAACGCGATCGTTGCCACAATTCCCGTCGGCAAGCGCCCGTGGAACATGGCGATCACGCCGGACGGTGGGAAGTTGTACGTGGCCTGCGGGCGGTCCAATGCGGTTGCGGTCATCGACACCGCGACCAATGCGAAGGTCGCCGAAATCTCCGTGGGACAGCTTCCTTGGGGCGTAGCAATCCGGTGACTTGATCGTGCGATCGATCCGGCGGACGAAGCTCCACGCCGTCTCGCTGACGCTGACACTTGCAGCTACGGGGCTCGCGAATCCCGTGGGCGCGGCCAATCCGGCCGAAGTCTTCGAATTGCCGCGGGTGGAGGTCATCGGCACGACGCCGTTGCCTGGGCTTGGGACCGCGATCTCAGACGTCCCGGCGAATGTCCAAGTGTTCGGCAATCGCGATTTCGCCCGGCAGAAGCCGCTCGATCTGACCGGGTTTCTAGACCGCAATGCCAACAGCGTCGGTGTCGGCTCGGGACAGGGCAATCCCTACCAGCAGGACCTCAACTTTCGCGGCTTCGCTGCATCGCCGTTGCTCGGAACGCCACAAGGCATTTCCGTATTCCAGGACGGCGTGCGCATCAACGAAGCCTTTGGCGACGTGGTCAACTGGGATCTGCTGCCGCGCTCCGCGATCTCGACGATCCAGCTCATCCCGGGATCGAATCCGGTGTTCGGGCTCAACACGCTTGGCGGCGCGCTGGCGGTGTATACCAAGAGCGGCGCGCAATATCCGGGCGCGGCGCTGGAATTGTCGACCGGTTCGTTTGGGCGACGCAGCGCGCAGTTCGAATACGGTGGCGCGAGCGACCGTATCGACTATTTCGCGACCGGCAATGTCGCAGAGGATGATGGCTGGGCAGAGCACAATCCCAGCCATGTCCGACAGTTTTTCGGCAAGGCTGGATTTCAGAACGACCGCTCCGATTTCGACCTGAGCATGACCCTTGCCGACAATACGCTGCAGGGTACACAGACGCTGCCCGTGTCGTTTCTGGACATTCCCCGGCAGGCATATACCTTCCCGGACACGAATCGGAACCGGCTTGCCCTCCTCGCGGCGAAGGGCAGCCGTTTTCTGAACGATTCGACCTTGCTCGGCGGCAACGCCTACTTCCGCCATTATCGCAACGACAACGTCAGCAGCAACGTCAACAACGGGTACGGCGCCGTCGATCCGGACAGCGGCCTGCCGCAGCTCAATCAGGCGACCAATGATCGCTCGCAGACCGATCAGAAGAGTTGGGGTGCGGGATTGCAGTTGACGAAAACGAGCGACCTTGCGCGACGAACGAATCAGTTCGTCTTCGGTATCAGCGTGGACTCCGGCGACACGCGGTTCACGCAACAGTCACAGCCGGCGATCTTTTCCTACAATCGGGATACGATTGCTCTCGGCGACTACGCGCGGGCAACCGATGTCGACACGACGAATCGCTACCTGGGCGCATTTTTTGCCGACACCTTGGCGATGACCGATGAATGGACCTTGTCGCTCTCGGGTCGCTACAACCACGCGCGGATTCGGATCGCCGATCGCAGCGGCGGCGACGCCAGGCTCAACGGCAATTTCACGTTCGCGCGTTTTGCTCCGGCAATCGGCATCAATTACAAGCCATCGTCCTCAATGACGGCGTACGCGACGTACAACGAAGGCATGCGCGCGCCCTCTCCCGTCGAGTTGACATGTGCCGACGCCGCGGCGCCATGTAAGTTGCCCAACATCTTCCTCGCCGACCCACCGCTTAAGAAAGTCGTCTCGCATACGTTCGAGGCGGGCGCGCGCGGCAGGTGGGGCGCGCAACTCGAATGGGCAGCTGCGGCGTATCGTACCGATCTCGACGACGACATCCAGTTCATCGCCGGCAGCGGCGCGATCAACGCGGGCTTTTTCCAGAACGTCGGGCGCACCCGCCGGCAGGGCGTGGAATTGGCCGGCACCGCGCATCTCGGTAGTCTCGACCTGAGCCTTCGCTACAGCCATATCGACGCCACCTTCCGATCGTCTTTTATGGCGGCAAGCCCGCACAACTCGTCTGCCGATGAAAATGGCGCCATCAGCGTGCAACCGGGCGACCGCATCCCGGGTATCCCCGCAGATTCGCTCAAGCTGCGCGCCGACCTCGACGTCGACGCGCGATGGGCGGTAGGCGCGGGTGTCGTCTTCGCCTCCAGCCAATTCGCGCACGGCGACGAAAACAATCGCGACGCCGGCGGCCGCATTCCCGGCTACACCGTGGCCGATTTGGATGTCCGATTCCAGGCGACTGCCGCGTTGCAGGTTTTTGCCAGCGCAGCGAATCTGTTCGACCGCCGCTATCAGAATTTCGGCTTGCTCGGAGCGAATGCGTTTACCGGCCCCGCTCGCACTTTCGGCCCGGCATTAGGGCTCGCACCGGTGTCGGAGCAGTTTCGCGCGGTCGGCGCGCCTCGCACCCTGTGGATCGGCGTGCGCTACGCGATCGGCCGCCAAGCCGCGGCGATTGAACGATAATGGAGCACACGATTCCATCGGACGGGCTCTTTCTTCCGTATCGATTGAGCTAATGAACATGCGACGAAGGGATGTTCTGAAGGCACTCGGCGCGCTGACCTGGGCGGCGATGCCTGGCAGCATGCGGCCCGCGCACGCCAAATCGCTGGCGGCGGCTCGTGCCGGCGGAGATTATTGTGCGGCGAACGCCGGTTCCCGACCGTTGTTCGTGCCCGCCGGCAACGGCTGGCTTGGGCGCCTCGCACCCGGCGACGGCGAAGTTATCTCGCTGCGCGCTGCGCCGGTTGCGGCGAGCCGAGAGCGCGGCAGAGCCGCTTTGACGCTGGCTTATCTCGCGACCTACAAGGGTCGCGAATATCGCAATCCGACGCTGGTTTTCAAGACCGGTCAGCGGGTCCGGATCGAGCTTGTCAACCAACTCGACCAGCCGACCATCGTGCACTGGCACG
>DASZZK010000498.1:0-7961 GCA_035544975.1 Casimicrobiaceae bacterium
ATTGAAGCCATGACCGACAAGAACGCCACCCTGAGTTTTAGTGACGGCTCGCCTGCCATCAGTTTTCCGATTCTGCCGGGAACGATCGGCCCGGATGTGGTCGATATCCGGCCGCTGTACGGCAAGACGGGCCGGTTTACCTACGACCCCGGCTTCATGTCGACCGCTGCCTGTACCTCGTCGATCACCTATATCGACGGCGACAAGGGCGAGCTTTTGTATCGCGGCTATCCGATCGAGCAGCTGGCGGTGAATTGCGACTTTCTGGAGGTCTGCTACCTGCTGCTCAAAGGCGAGCTGCCGAACGCAACGCAGAAATCCGAGTTCGTGACCATGGTCACCAACCACACCATGGTGCACGAGCAGATGAACCAGTTTTTCCGCGGCTTCCGCCGCGATTCGCACCCGATGGCGATGTTGGTTGGCGTAGTGGGGTCGCTGTCCGCGTTCTACCACGACTCGCTCGACATCACCGACGCGCACCATCGCGAGGTGTCGGCGATTCGCCTGATCGCCAAGCTGCCGACGCTGGTAGCGATGTGCTACAAGTACACCATGGGGCAGCCGTTCGTTTATCCCCGCAACGAGCTTGGCTACACGGCCAATTTCATGCGCATGATGTTCTCGGTGCCCTGCGAGGATTACAAGGTCAACGATGTGCTGGTGCGCGCGCTCGACCGCATCTTCATCCTTCACGCCGACCACGAGCAGAACGCCTCGACTTCCACGGTTCGACTTTCAGGATCGTCGGGCGCAAACCCGTTTGCCTGCATCGCTGCCGGCATCGCCTGCCTATGGGGGCCGGCGCACGGGGGCGCCAACGAAGCAGCGCTTAATATGCTCGAGGAGATTGGCGACGTTTCGAAGATCGGCGACTTCATCAAGCGCGCCAAGGACAAGAATTCAGGCGTGAAACTGATGGGCTTCGGGCATCGGGTCTACAAAAACTACGATCCGCGCGCCAAGCTCATGCGCGAGACCTGCTACGAAGTGCTGGAAGAGCTCGGCCTGCACGACGACCGCCTGTTCAAGCTCGCGATGGCGCTGGAAAAGATCGCCCTCGAGGACGATTACTTCGTCAAGCGAAAGCTTTATCCGAACGTCGACTTCTATTCGGGCATCGTGCAGCGCGCGATCGGGATTCCGGTGAGCCTGTTCACGGCGATCTTCGCGCTGGCGCGGACGGTCGGCTGGATCGCGCAGTGGAACGAGATGATCTCGGACCCCGACCAGAAGATCGGCCGGCCGCGCCAGCTCTACCTCGGCGCCGTCCGGCGCGACGTGCAGCCTCTGGCGAAGCGCTAGAGGTTCTGTTACGGCTTGGATCTTCGCCGATCGACCCAAGATAGCAGGGTGACACCATGAGCACGATGCAGGAGTTCGAGACCAGCAGCACGCTTTTCGGCGGCAATGCGCCGTTTATCGAAGAGCAGTACGAGGCCTACCTTGCCGACCCCGCTGCGGTTGGCGCCGATTGGCGCGCCTATTTCGACACGATCCGGGACGGTGCCGCCGACGTCGCGCATGCGCCCGTCGTCGACTCGTTCATTCAGCTGGCAAAACATCGCAAGCTGGCCGGAGGCATGGTCGATGCCGCGGCAATGCACAAGCAGGTGCTGGTGCTGCGGCTGATCAGCAAGTTCCGCACGCTGGGCTTGTTCCAGGCCGATATCGATCCGCTCAAGCGCGCCGAGCGGCCGTATATTGCCGACCTCGATATCAAGAGCTACGGCTTCACCGAGGCCGACCTCGACACCGAATACGACATCGGCTCATTCAAAGGGGCGCCCGGAGGCGCGAACCGCATGCGCTTGCGCGATTTGATCAGCGCGCTGCAGGAAACCTACTGCCGCAGCTTCGGCGCCGAATACATGTACATGGCCGATACGCCGCAGAAGCGCTTCATCCAGGAGCGTCTCGAGCCGGTGAGGTCCTGTCCGAATTATCCTGCCGAATTTCGCAAGCACATCCTGGAGCGGCTGACCGCCGCCGAGACGCTGGAGCGCTATCTGCATACCAAGTACGTCGGGCAGAAGCGATTTTCCGGCGAGGGTGGCGACTCGATGATCCCGATGCTCGATCATCTGATCCAGAAAGCGGGCGCCGCCGGCGTGCAGGAGACCGTCATCGGGATGGCGCACCGCGGGCGGCTCAACGTGCTGGTCAATATTCTGGGCAAGATGCCCAAGGACCTGTTCGCCGAGTTCGAAGGCAAGCACGCCAGCGATCTTTCCGCCGGAGACGTCAAGTATCACCAGGGATTTTCGTCCGACGTCGTGACGTCGGGCGGCCCGATGCACTTGACGCTGGCCTTCAACCCCTCGCACCTGGAAATCGTCGACCCGGTGGTCGAGGGCTCGGTACGCGCCCGCCAGCACCGGCGCAGCGACGCAACGCGTGACCAGGTGCTGCCGGTGTTGATCCACGGTGATGCCGCCATCGCCGGGCAGGGCGTGGTGCAGGAGACGCTCAACCTGTCGCAGACGAGGGGCTACAAGACCGGCGGCACCATCCACATCGTGGTCAACAATCAGATCGGATTCACGACCTCGGATCCGCGCGACACGCGCGGCACGCTCTATTGCACCGACGTCGCGAAAATGGTCGAGGCGCCGATCTTTCACGTCAACGGCGACGACCCGGAAGCGTGCCTTCTGGCGGTCGAAATGGCGATGGAATATCGCCACACGTTTCACAAGGACGTATTCGTCGATCTGGTCTGCTTTCGCAGGCAGGGGCACAACGAGGCCGACGAGCCGATGATCACCCAGCCGCTGATGTACAAGCGCATTCGCGAGCATCCCGGCACGCGGGCGCTGTATGCCGAGCGGCTCCAGGCCGCAAAGGTGGTCACGCCCGAAGAGTCGGAAGCGATGATCAACACCTATCGCGCGGCGATGGACAAGGGCTACCACACCAATACCACCGTTCTCTCGAATTACAAGGCGCCGTTCGCGGTCGATTGGTCCAAATTCGTTGGCAAGCACTGGACCGACAACGCGGCCACGGCGGTGCCGATGAAAGCGCTGCAGGCGCTGGCCAGAAAGGTCACCGACGTTCCCTCCGACTTCAAGCTTCATCCGCGGGTCGAAAAAGTCATCGCCGATCGGCGCGCGATGGGCGAGGGTGAGCTGCCGATCGATTGGGGCATGGGTGAAACGCTGGCCTACGCGGCGCTGCTCAACGAAGGTTATGGCGTGCGCTTTTCCGGTCAGGATTCGGGTCGCGGCACCTTCTCGCATCGGCACGCGGTGCTGCACGACCAGAATCGCGAGAAATGGGATTCCGGAACGTGGATTCCGCTGCAGCACGTCAAGGAAGGGCAGCCGGATTTCGAAATGATCGACTCGGTGCTCTCCGAGGAGGCGGTGCTTGGCTTCGAGTACGGCTACTCGACCTCGGAGCCGAACCAGCTAGTGGTGTGGGAGGCGCAGTTCGGCGATTTCGCCAACGGCGCGCAGGTGGTGATCGACCAGTTCATCGCTGCCGGCGAAGTCAAGTGGGGACGCGTCTGCGGCTTGACCCTGCTCTTGCCGCACGGCTATGAGGGGCAGGGCCCCGAGCACTCCTCGGCGCGCCCGGAGCGCTATCTGCAGTTGTGCGCCGAGCACAACATGCAGGTCTGCGTGCCGACGACGCCGGCACAGATCTTCCATCTGCTGCGGCGGCAGATGGTGCGCGACTTCCGGAAGCCATTGATCGTGATGAGCCCGAAGAGCCTGCTGCGGCACAAGGAAGCCGTGTCGACGCTCGACCAACTGGCGCTGGGACACTTCCAGACCGTCATCGGCGATGTTGCTGCGCTGGCGCCGAAGAATGTACGCCGGGTCATCGTCTGCAGCGGCAAGGTGTATTACGACCTCCTCGCGTATCAGCGCGAGAACAAGATCGCCAACATCGCGGTCATCCGTCTCGAGCAGCAGTACCCGTTTCCGCACGCCGACTTCAAGGCGGAAGTGGCCAAGTATCCGAACCTCAAGGAAGTGGTGTGGTGCCAGGAGGAGCCGCAGAATCAAAGCGCCTGGTACCGTCTGCGCGCCTACCTCAGGGCCGATATCGCCGACACGCAAGTGCTCTACTATGCCGGGCGTCCGATTTCGGCGTCACCCGCGGTCGGCTACCTGGCCAAGCACCTCGAACAGCAAAAGCAATTGGTCGAGGACGCATTCGCCGCCGAGCTGGCATCGGGTGAAATGGTGACTGCTCACTAAAGTGCGCACCGAGGGCGCACTGACCGAGGATTGCGACTCGCGACGGTGTGTTGCGAGAACCGTGGCACAGAGGATAGTGGATGAGAATTGAGGTCAAAGTCCCGGTCCTGCCCGAGTCCATCGCCGAGGCAACGCTCGTCAGCTGGCACAAACAAGCCGGACAGTCGGTCAAGCGCGATGAAAATCTGATCGACGTCGAAACCGACAAGGTGGTGCTCGAGCTTCCCGCGCCCGATGCCGGCGTGCTGATCGAGATTCGCAAGCCCGACGGCTCGACAGTTACCGCGCAGGAAGTCATCGCCGTGATCGACACCGAGGGCAAAGCCGCGGAAGCGTCCGCCCCTGTGGCACCGACCGCAAAAGCACCTGCCGGGACAACGACCCAAGCATCCCCCTCGCCGTCGCCCGCTCCATCTTCCGCGCCGGCGAAGCCTGCCGCGACCGCTTCCGCGACCGCACTGCCGGCCGCGCGCAAGATGATGGCCGAGCAGAATATTGGTGCCGGCGACGTTTCCGGGACGGGCCGCGGCGGGCGGATCACCAAGGGCGATGTGATCGCTGCAGGCGAAGGCGAAGCCAAGGCCGCCAGGCCGGCACCCGTTCCCGCTTCGTCTCCTGCCGTTCAACCGACCGCCAAGGCGCCACCCGTTCAACCGGCGCAAGGGACGCGCCCGGAGCAGCGCGTTCCGATGTCGCGTCTTCGGCAGCGGGTCGCCGAGCGGCTAGTGCAATCGCAGTCGACGGCTGCCATCCTCACCACGTTTAACGAAGTGAACATGGGTCCGTTGATCGAGCTGCGCGGCCGCTACAAGGAGCGCTTCGAAAAGGAGCACGGCGTAAAGCTCGGGTTCATGGGATTTTTCGTCAAGGCGGCGGTGCATGCGCTGAAGAAATTTCCGGCGGTCAACGCGTCGATCGATGGCACCGACATCATCTATCACGGTTATTTCGACATCGGCATTGCCGTCGGAAGCCCGCGCGGCCTGGTGGTGCCCATCCTCCGCGATGCGGACCTGATGTCGATCGCCGAAATCGAAAAGGCGGTCGCCGACTTCGGCAAGCGCGCCCAGGAGGGCAAGCTCACCGTGGGCGAGCTGACCGGAGGAACCTACACGATTTCGAATGGCGGCGTGTTCGGCTCCATGCTCTCGACGCCGATCATCAACCCGCCGCAATCCGCCATCCTCGGCGTGCACGCGACCAAGGACCGCGCGGTGGTGGAGAACGGACAGGTCGTCATCCGGCCGATGAACTACCTCGCGCAGTCGTACGATCATCGCATTATCGACGGGCGCGAAGCCGTGCTGTCGCTGGTGGCGATCAAGGAAGCGCTCGAGGATCCGGCGCGGATGCTTCTGGATCTCTGAGCGGACATTCATGCGCAGGAAGACTCGTTAGCATGTCCGAAGCGTTCGACGTCGTCGTCATCGGCGCCGGCCCCGGTGGCTATACCGCCGCGATCCGTGCCGCACAGCTCGGCTTCAAGACCGCGTGCGTCGACGACTGGAAGACCGGCGATGGCAAACCGGCGCCCGGCGGGACCTGCACCAATGTCGGATGCATTCCCTCCAAGGCGCTGCTGCAGTCTTCGGAACATTACGAGCACGCGGGACACGCCTTCGCCGACCACGGCATCGAAATCAAAGGACTCGCGCTCAATCTGAAGCAGATGCAGACGCGGAAGGAAAAGGTCGTCCGCCAGAACAACGACGGTATTCTTTATCTGTTCAAGAAGAACAAGATTGCCTTTTACAGCGGGGTCGCCCGCTTTGCCGGAGGCTCAGTTGGGTCCACCGGCAGCGAGGGATGGACGATCGAAGTTGCCGGGAGCGACACTCAACAGGTGAGCGCGAAGCACGTCATCGTCGCCACCGGATCGTCGCCGCGTGCGCTGGCGGGCGTCGCCTTCGACAATCGGCTCGTGCTCGACAACGACGGCGCGCTTGCGCTGGCCGAGGTTCCCAAATCGCTGGGCGTCATCGGCGCCGGCGTCATCGGCCTCGAGATGGGCAGCGTCTGGCGCAGACTCGGGTCGAAGGTCACCGTGCTCGAAGCCCTTCCGGCGTTTCTCGGCGCCGCCGACGAGCAGGTGGCCAAGGAAGCGTGGAAACTTTTCGCCAAGCAGGGTCTTGCGATCGAGCTGGGAGTCAAGATCGGCGCGGTCAGCGTGAAAGAAAACGTCACCATCGAGTACACCGACGGCGAAGGAAAAGCCAAGTCCGCGGCGTTCGACAAGCTGATCGTCTCGATCGGACGGGTGCCGCGTACCGCGGGACTCGACGCCGAGGCGGTGGGCCTGGCACTCGACGAGCGCGGCTTCATCGCCGTCGACGAGCTGTGCCGCACGAACCTCGCCAACGTCTGGGCGATCGGTGACGTCGTTCGCGGGCCGATGCTCGCGCACAAGGCGGAGGAGGAGGGGGTCGCGGTCGCAGAGCGTATCGCCGGCCAGCACGGCCACGTCGATTTCAACACCGTACCGTGGGTGATCTACACCTCGCCCGAGATCGCCTGGGTGGGTCAAACCGAAAAGGACCTCAAGGACGCCGGCACGCCCTATCGTGCGGGAACGTTTCCGTTCATGGCCAACGGCCGCGCACGCGCGCTCGGCGACACCAGCGGCTTTGTCAAAATCCTGGCCGACGCGAAAACCGATCGCGTGCTTGGCATGCATGTGATCGGCCCGCTCGCCTCCGAGCTGATCGCGGAGGGCGTCGTAGCGATGGAGTTCGGAGCGTCGAGCGAGGATATCGCCCGAATCTGTCACGCTCATCCTTCGCTGTCGGAAGCGACCAAGGAAGCGGCGCTGGCAGTCGACAAGCGTTCGCTCAACTACTGATCCCGCCCCAAGCGTTGTTCATGACCGCCGCCCCGACCTCATGAACGACTCCGCTGATCCCAAGGTCGTTGCGTCGGCATCGGGCGCGCTCTCGGCGTATTTGGCGCCGGTTCTCAAACAGCGCAACATCGTGCTCGATCTCTCACAGCAGGCCGCGCTCGAGCGCCTCGCCCGCCTGTACGACGAGTTCGCGGCTTTTGTCCGGGCGCGCCGATCGCTGTTAAGGCGCTGGTTCGATCCGGCGATCCCGCCGCGCGGCGTGTACCTGTGGGGAGGAGTCGGCAGAGGCAAGAGCTTCCTGATGGATGCGTTCTATGCGGCGGTCCCCGTGCGGCGCAAGACGCGCGTTCACTTCCACGCGTTCATGAAAGGCGTCCACGACGAGCTTCGTAAGCTGACGCATGCCGTCGATCCGCTGGACAGCGTCGCGGGCAGAATCGCGCGCCGTCATCGCCTGGTCTGTTTCGACGAGTTTCATGTGTCGGACGTCGCCGACGCGATGATTCTGGGGCGGCTCCTTTCCGCGCTGTTCGAACGCGGCGTGGTGTTCGTGATGACCTCGAACTACCATCCCGACGACCTCTACCCGAACGGGCTGCAGCGTCAGCGTCTGTTGCCGACGATCGCGCTGCTCAAGCAATGGCTCGACGTGATCGAGATCGACGGTGGAACCGATTATCGGCTGCGCGAGCTCGAGCACATGTCGTGCTACTACGTGACACCGGCGGGCGCGGCGGATGTGGAGCTCGCCATGGTGTTCGACCGCATGCGGCCCGGACCCGATGAGGATCCGCGTTTCATCGTCGAAGCGCGCAGCCTGAAGGCGAAGAGACGTGCCGGCAGCGTGGTCTGGTTCACCTTTGCGACGCTTTGCGAGGGTCCGAGATCGCAGGTCGACTATCTGGAGATCG
>DASZZK010000499.1:0-7032 GCA_035544975.1 Casimicrobiaceae bacterium
CTTGTAGACCTCGGCGATCCTCGCCCAGTAGTGGACGCCGGCGCCGCCCATTGGATCGACGCCCATGCGAATGCCGGAGCCACGGATAACATCGAGATCGATCACGCTGCCCAGGTCGCCGACATAGGCGCCTAGAAAATCATGCTCCCGCGTGGTCGCGGCGCGGCGCGCCCGATCGAACGGGATGCGCCGCAGCTCTTTCAGGCCGCCTTCGAGCATCGCGTTCGCCTTGGCTTCGATCCAGCCGGTGGCGTTGGTGTCGGCGGGACCGCCGTTGGACGGGTTGTACTTGAAGCCGCCGTTGTCGGGCGGATTGTGCGAAGGCGTCACCACGATGCCATCGGCCAGACCCGTTTCGCGTCCACGGTTGTAGACGAGAATGGCGTGCGACACCGCCGGCGTCGGCGTGAATGCACTGCCCTTCGCGCCGCCCTTCGCGATCAAGGTTTCGACGCCGTTGGCGGCCAGCACTTCGAGAGCGCTCTCGAAGGCCGGCACCGACAAGGCATGGGTGTCGATGCCCATGAAAAGCGGTCCGTCGATGCCCTGCCCCTGGCGATAAAGACAGATCGCCTGGGTGATGGTGAGCACGTGCGCCTCGTTGAAGCTCTTGTCGAACGACGTGCCTCGATGACCGGACGTTCCGAACGACACCCGTTGTGCCGGCACCGCGGGATCCGGTCGCAGGCTGTAATAGGCGGCTACCAGCTTCCCGACGTCGACGCGGTCGGCGGCCCGCGCGGGCTGTCCCGCCCGCGGACTGATATTCGTGCTCATCGGCAAGTCACTTGCGCAATCCACGATAGCGCCGGATCAATGCGTTGGTCGAGCTGTCATGCGAGAGCACGGGTTCGCTCGTACTCGAGATTTCGGCGGCCGTGCGCTTGGCCAATGCCTTGCCGAGCTCGACACCCCATTGGTCGAAGGAGTCGATGTTCCAGATCGAGCCTTGCACGAACACGCTGTGCTCGTAGAGTGCGACCAGCGCGCCGAGCGTGCGCGGCGTGAGCCGCTCGGCAAGAATGGTGTTGCTCGGGCGATTGCCTTCGAAGGTGCGATGCGGAACCAGCTTGTCGGGTGTTCCCTCGGCCCTCACTTCATCGGCGGTTTTCCCGAACGCCAGCGCCTCGCTCTGCGCGAACAGGTTGGCCATCAGAAGATCATGCTGTTCGCCGACGGGATTGAGCGTCTGGCAGAAGCCGATGAAATCGCAGGCGATGAGCCGCGTTCCCTGATGCACCAACTGGAAAAACGAATGCTGTCCGTTGGTGCCGGGCTCGCCCCAGTAGATCGGGCCGGTCTGGTAATCGACGCGTTTGCCGTCGAGGGTGACGTGCTTGCCGTTGCTCTCCATCGTGAGCTGCTGCAGATAGGCCGGGAAGCGCTTGAGATATTGGTCGTAAGGCAGCACGGCGACGGTTGGCGCGTCGAGAAAATCGTTATTCCAGATCGCCAGCAATCCGAGCAGCAGCGGCAGGTTGCGATCCGGCGGCGCGCCACGGAAGTGCTCATCCATCGCACGAAACCCCGCCAGCATCTCGCGAAAATGGTCGGCGCCGATCGCGAGCATGGTCGATAGCCCGACCGCGGAATCCATGGAGTAGCGGCCGCCGACCCAGTCCCAGAACCCGAACATATTGTCGACATCGATGCCGAACCTGGCAACTTCTTCGGCGTTGGTCGAGACGGCGACGAAATGCCGGGCCACGGCCTTTTCGTCACCGAGTCCGCGCAGGCACCAGGCACGCGCCACGCGCGCGTTGGTCAGCGTCTCCAGCGTAGTGAAGGTCTTGGAGCAAACGACGAATAGCGTCTCGCCGGGCTCGAGATCGCGCACGCCTTCGGAAAAGTCGGTGCCATCCACGTTGGAGACGAAACGAAACGTCATGTCGCGCTGGCTGTAATGGCGCAGCGCCTCGTACGCCATGACCGGGCCGAGGTCGGATCCGCCGATGCCGATGTTGATCACATTGCGAATGCGTCTGCCGCTGTGACCGGTCCACTCGCCACTGCGGACGCTGGCGACAAATGCCGCCATGCGGTCGAGCACCGCGTGCACGTCCGGCACCACGTCCTTGCCATCGACGAGGATGCGCTCGCTCGGCGGCGCGCGCAGGGCGACGTGCAGTGCCGCACGCTGTTCGGTGGCGTTGATCTTCTCACCGCGGAACATGGCGTCGATACACTCGCGCAAGCGACACGCTTCGGCAAGCCCGAGCAGCAAGCCGATGGTCTCGTCGGTGATGCGGTTCTTCGAATAATCCAGGTAGAGCCCGGCCCCTTCCGCAACCAGCCGCTCGCCTCGCGATGGATCGGCGGCAAAAAGCTCACGCAAATGCCGGTGCTCGATTTGCGCGCGATGCTCCGTGAGCGCCCGCCACTCAAGGCGCTCGGTCAGAAGCTGCGGTTTCGCAGACGCGGACTTACCCATGTCAGCCATCAGCGCTCGCGCTAGCCGGCATGCGCCAGCGCGTCGCTCTTGTCCGCGATGCGCGTCATGAGTTCCTGCCACGACTTCACGAACGCCTGCGCGCCTTCGCGTTGGAGCTGGATGGCAAGCGCATCGGCATCGATGCCGGCCTTTGCGAAACGCGCCAGCACCGCCTCGGCGTCACCGCCGTCCTCGGCCATTACGCCCTTGATCTGGCCATGCTCGGCGAAGGCGCGCAGCGTCTTCTCGGGCATGGTGTCGATGGTGCCGGGCGCCGCCAGGGCTTCGACGTACAAGGTGTCGGGTGCCTGGGGATCCTTGGTTCCGGTGCTGGCCCAAAGCAGCCGCTGCGGTCGTGCGCCGGCCGCGGCAACCTTCTTCCAGCGCGGCGACGCCAGCAGCTCCCGATAGGCGCGGTACGTGCGGCCGCCAATCGCGATGCCGAGCCGATTGCGCAACTCGGGCGGCGCCTTGTCGGCCACCGCCTTGTCCCATCGGCTCACGAACAGCGAGGCTACCGATGCTACGCGCGGGTCGCGCTTGGCCGCGATGCGCCGCTCGATGCCGCGCAGATAGGCTTCGGCCGCAGCGAGGTATTGCTCGCGCGAGAACAACAGCGTCACGTTGATCGGCATCCCGTTATAGATCGACTCCTCGATCGCCGGAACGCCTTCCGGGGTGCCCGGAATCTTGACGTACAGATTGGGCCGCTCAGCCTGTCGGTGGATGCGGGCCGCGGCGTCGATGCTGCCTGCGGTGTCATTCGCCAGGAGGGGCGACACTTCCATCGATACCCAGCCGTCGACGCCGTCGGTGGCAGCGAAGACCGGACGGAACAGATCGGCGGCGCGGCGCAGATCTTCGAGCGCGAGCTCGATGAACAGCGCTTCGCCGGATTTGCCCGCCTTTGCCTTGTCGCGGATGCCTTGATCGTAGGCGTCGGTGTTGCCGATCGCCTCGTCGAAAATGGTCGGGTTCGAGGTCAATCCCGTGACCGAGAACTCGTTTATGTAGCGGACAAGCGTGCCATTGTCGAGAATCTCGCGGGTGATGTTGTCCAGCCAGAGGCTCTGGCCGAGTTCGTGCAGTTCTTGGGCCTTGTTCATGCTCGCTCCTGGTTGGCGGCCGCGACGCCCAAGGGCGAAGCGGCAAGAAAGTCGGCTCGATCGTGATCGAGCAAATCGCCGATCCGCTCGATCTCCAGATCGGGCGGCGGGTCGATTACGGTGCTAGCGGATTGTGCGGCATATTGTGCGGCGTAATGGCCCTGATGCACGAACACCGTCGTCAGCTTCTCGCCAAGCGCGCGTTTCATCGCCGCCAGCAGCAGTGGCTTGTCGTCGACCATCACGTAATGTCGCCCCGGGTATCGTCGCTGCATCGCGTCGAGCGCGCGCTCCTTGTGCACATAGATCAGCACCCGGCCTTCCACCGCGTTCCAGATGCCCGAGCGCTGGATCTTGCGCGGCTGGAAGACCACGTCGCCGTCGGAGAGAACCACGGGCAGCCCCAACGTGCTCAGGTGCGCGATCGCTTCGAGCGCGCGCGGGTACAGACGATCGGCGAACGGATACTCCAGCATGAATGAAGACATCTGCAGCAAATCCGGGTCGTCGTCGAGCCCGACGCGGAATTTCTCCAGCGTAGCCAGATAGTCGGCATACGACAGCTCTTCGCGCAGCGCCACGAAAATGGCCCAGTACCGATCGCGCTGATCGGCGCCGAAGGCCTGTTCCAGGCGTGCGCCGAGATCTGCGCCGAAACGATCGTTGTCGAGAAGCGTGTTATCGACGTCGAGCAGGAACACGACGTCGCGATCACCTTGACTCAGCACGGATGAGTCTCCTCGGGCTCCGGATCGTGCCAGCCTTCATCGCCGCCGACGACCGCGCGCGCGGCCGCGGGTCCCCAGGTGCCCGGCTCATATATTTCGACGGGAGCCGCAGTGTGCACAATGGGATCGACCACGCGCCACGCGGCCTCGACACCGTCGTCGCGCGTGAAGAGCGAAGCGTCGCCGCGAATGGCATCGCCCAACAGCCGCTCGTAGGGAGTTTTTTCGCCCGCGAGCGCATGGCGGGCGACCAGCTCCACGGCGTCCCCCACCATTTCCTCACCGAGCCTCTTGACCCTCGCTCCGACGGAGATCACGACCTCGGGGCTCAGACGAAAGCGAAAGTAGTTCGATTGCGACCGGTTGATCTCATCGAAGATCGCCACCGGCGGACATTTCAGATCGACGGTTACTTCGGTGGCCGTGATCGGCAGACACTTGCCGGTGCGAATGTAGAACGGCACGCCGGCCCAGCGCCAGGTGTCGATATGCAGGCACAGCGCCGCGAAAGTTTCGACCTGGGAATCCGTCGCCACGCCGGGCTCATCGCGATAACCGCGAAACTGCCCGCGCACGACTTGCTTGGGATCGAGCGGGCGCATGGCGCGGAACAAGCGCAACCTTTCGGCACGCATTGCATCCGGATCGCGGCCGACCGGCGCGTCCATCGCCAGCAATGCCATCACCTGCAGCAGATGGTTCTGCACGACGTCGCGAACCGCGCCGACCTCCTCGTAGAAGCTTCCGCGGCCCTGCACGCCGAAATTCTCGGCCATGGTGATCTGCACGCTGTCGACGAAATTGCGGTTCCAGACCGGCTCCAGGAACGCATTGGCAAAACGGAAGTAAAGCAGGTTCTGCACCGCCTCCTTGGCCAGATAATGGTCGATGCGAAACACCGCAGACTCGGGGAACACTTCGTGCAGCGTTCGGTTGAGCGCCTGCGCCGAAGCAAGGTCGCGGCCGAAAGGCTTTTCGACGATGACGCGCGCATCCTTGGCACAACCCGCGTTCGCCAGACCCTGGACCACGGTCGCGAACATGCTCGGAGGGATGGCGAGATAGTGCAGCGGGCGCGCCGCCCCGCCCAGCGCCTGCCGCAGACGCTCGTAGGTCGCCGGATCCTGGTAGTCGCCGCCGACATATTTTAGCCGCGCCGACAGCTTGAGAAATGCATCGGGATCAACTCCGCCATTGTGCTCGAGGCTGTCACGCGCCCGCTCGCGCAGCTTGTCCAGCGTCCAGCCGGCGCGAGCCATGCCGATGATCGGCATATCGAGCTGGCCGCGTCGGATCAGCGCCTGCAGCGCGGGGAAGATCTTCTTGTAAGCCAGGTCGCCGGTCGCACCGAAGAAAACGAAGGCGTCCGATTCGGGTGCACCCATCTATCGACGCTCGGCTCAGGCTCTTTTTTCCATTTCCGGGCTCCACTTGCCACTGCGCGCGAGGCCGTTCATCTGGGCACGAAGGCGAAAGGCTTGTTGCGCGGCGAGTCCGCTTTCCGCGCGCCCCGCCCATGCGTGAATCACCGGATCCTGCAATGCACGACCGTAGGAAAACGAGAGTTGCCAGGGCGCGTTGGGGAACTGGACGTTCATGGCGTTGAGGTTGGCCGTCGCTTCTTCCGGGCGCTGCCCGCCGGACAAAAAGTAGATGCCAGGAACCGCGGCGGGAACGGTTCGCCGCAGCACTTTGACGGTGGCGGCGGCAACCTGCTCCGGCGTCGCCTTGGGTGGACGATCCTTGCCCGGGAGCACCATGTTCGGTTTCAGAACCATGAATTCCAGGATCACCTTGTGTCGATGCAAGGCGTGAAAGACCGCGTGCAATACCGCCTCGGTGACCTCATCGCAACGCTCCATGGTGTGATCGCCGTCCATGAGCACCTCGGGTTCGACGATCGGTACGATGCCTTCTGCCTGGCAGATCGCGGCGTAGCTCGCCAGGGCTTCGGCGTTGGCCTCGATGGCAAGCGGCGTGGGATTGCGATCGGTGATGCCGTAAACCTCGCGCCATTTGGCGAAGCGCGCGCCTTGCGCCTTGTAGCCCTTGAGACGCTCCGGCAAGCCGTCGAGGCCGCGGGTGATCAGGTCGCCGGGCGCGTTGACCAGAGGCACCGTGCCTTTGTCCACCTTGATACCGGGCACGATGCCGCGTCGTTTCAATACCTCCGGCAGCGGCGCTCCGTCGTCGGCGCGCTGGCCGAGCGTTTCCTCGAACAGGATGGCTCCGCTGATGAATTCCTCGGCGCCCGGCGCGGTAAACAGCAACGAGCGGTACGCGCGCCGGTTCTCGTCGGTGTTCGCGATGCCGAGCGGCTGAAACCGCTTGGCGATCGTCGGCAAGCTTTCGTCGGCGGCGAGGATGCCCTTACCGGGCTGTATCAGCTTGGCGATGGTCGCCTGAAGTTCATCGTTGGTGTTCATGCTTGCGCTCCTTCGTTCTGTTCACGCTGCCTCAAAGGTGTAATCAATTCCAGGCATGTCGAAACCCGCCGTCTTGAGCTCTTCGATCAGCGTCGTCGACTCGCGCGGCGCGATCTCGACCAGCGGCGGCCTGACCCGAGACCAATCCTCGTCGTTTCTCCAATGGGCGACGGCGCGCTTCATTGCGGCGATCATCGGATACTTGCCGAAGATCTTGCGCACGGCGTCGAGGCGTCCTTGCAGCGCATCGGCGTCGCTCGAAGCCCATTCGCGATAGAGCGCGGCGATCTTCGCCGGGTTGACGTTGGCGGTGGCACTGATCGCTCCCTTGCCGCCATTAC
>DASZZK010000500.1:0-3786 GCA_035544975.1 Casimicrobiaceae bacterium
ATGCTCATGGTTCCTCCTTGGAACGGCGGCGGCGCGGGGCGCGCTCTGCGGTCATTTTGTCACATCGTTGGCGGATGGGCCAGATGTGCGAGGCAACCGGAACCCATCCTCGATCTCCTGCCGCCAATCCGGCGTGCATCGAGAAACCGATACCGTCAGCATGCGTTTCGGCGTAAGCTTTTTTCATGACTGAAGCGCAGACCCTTTTTGCCGCATTGCGGCAGTCTGCCGATCCCGACGTAGTGTCCGCCATCGAGGCGCTGGTGCGGGACGCGCCGGATCACCGGCTCAATCGAATCAACGCGCTCGCCTTTGCGGCCAAGACGGGCCTCAACGAGGACCGCGTCATCGCCGCGTTCCTCCACGCGGCGCGGCTGGGCCTGTTCGAGCTGTCGTGGAATGTGCTCTGTCCCGGCTGCGGCGGGGTGCTCGACGCAGGCGCGTCGCTCAAGACCGTGAATCAGGCGGAGTACGGATGTGCGTTATGTGCCGCGGGCTACGAGCCGACGCTCGACGAAATGGTCGAAGTCACGTTCACGGTGACGCCGCGTACACGCCGGATCGCGGCGCACGCGCCGGACGACCTGCCAAGTCTCCAGTATTACCGGCAGATGTTCTGGAGCTCGGGCGTCGACCTGCCGGAAGACGCATTCGAGAAGGTGATCGACGAGATCAGCCTCGACCTGGTCGAGCTGCCTCCGGGCGAGAAGGCGATGCTGTCGCTGACGCTGCCCGCCGAATTCGTCATCGTCTTCGACCCGGTCACGCACACGGCGCAGTTCATCGACGTCAAAGGCGAGCCCACGCACGAGCGCCAGTCCTTGTCGATCGTGTTCAACAGGGCGCACGCCCACACCACCACTCTTGTTATGCGGCCGGGCCCATTGCGCCTGACGCTGGACAACCGCACCGACACGCGCGTCGTGCCGGGAGTGTTTATCGCCGGACAGGCGATGCACGATCTGCTCGGCAATCGCCAACCGTTCCTCACCGCCAAGCGCCTGTTGTCCAACCAGACCTTCCGCGAGATCTACCGCACCAGCACGCTCGACATCGACCAGCGGCTCAAGATCACTAGCCTTACGTTCCTGTTCACCGACCTCAAGGGCTCGACCGACCTCTACGAGCGCGTCGGCGACCTGGTCGCCTTCGATATCGTGAAAGAGCACTTCCGCATCCTCCAGGAAATCATCGCTGCCGAATCGGGCGCCGTGGTGAAGACGATCGGCGATGCCGTCATGGCAACCTTCTCGACGCCCGACCGGGGGCTCGCGGCCGCGCTGCGCATCCGCGAGGCGATGCGCGCGCTGAACGAGGAGCGCCAGAACGAGGACCTGCTGCTGAAGATCGGGATTCACGAAGGGCCGTGCCTCGCGGTCACGCTCAACGATCGGCAGGACTACTTCGGTCAGACCGTGAACATCGCCTCACGCGTGCAGTGCCTCGCGGTGTCGCGCTCGATACTTGCGACCGGGTCGATCGTGGATCATCCTCAGGCCTCCGAGCTGCTTGAAGCGGATGGGATCAAGCCTACTGCGCGACGGATGCCTGTTCGCGGCGTCGCGGATGAGATGGCGGTGTACGAAATTCCGTGAGCCTCGAAGCCTATTGAAGCAAGGGCACTCCGGACCCTAGGTTTTGCGCACCTGTCCGTCTTTCTTGACAGCCACCCCTGATGTATATACAGTAATTACACTGCCACCTTCCGCCATCTGCAGTGAAAACCCCCAAGACTGTCGAGCTCAAGCTTGTGCCGATCGGAAACTCCAGAGGAGTGCGACTACCCAAGGAGATCATCGAGCGCTATGCCATCGAAGAAACCATCGTGCTCGAAGTGCACGAGGAGGCGCTGGTCTTTCGCAATAAGCACGACAAGCGGCTTTCCTGGGAAGGAACGTTCAAGGCGATGGCACGCGAGCGTGAAGACTGGCGTGATTTCGATGCTGCGATTGCCGACGGGCTCGATCCCTCGGAGCGCTGGTGACAATCGAGGTCGACCGCTACGCTATCTATCTCGCGGACCTGAATCCGACACGTGGTGCGGAAATCGCGAAGACGCGGCCCGTAGTCGTGGTCAGCAGGGACGAGATGAACCGGAATCTGGACACCATCGTCGTCTGTCCTCTCACGACCAAGCTGCACCCTCGCTGGCGCAGCCGCATTCCCGTCACTTGCGCCCGCCGAAAGGCGGAGATCGCGGTCGACCAGATTCGCGCGATCAGCAAGAATCGCCTGGTGAAACGCTTGGACGATCTTTCCACCCTCGACGCGGCACGCCTCAGACGATTGATCGTGGAGATGTATGGCGAATAGTGAGCGTAGTAAAGGACCCGGCCCTTTTTTCGCTACTTCGCCCCGCGCGGCGCGGTTTGCGAAAGCTCACCCCGGTTAGAATCCGGGGCATGAAGCGCAGCACTGAGCGGTTTCTCACTACGCACACCGGCAGCCTGCCGCGGCCGGACGACCTGATCCGGATGATGTACGCCAGGGAAGAGGGCGTGCCGGTCGACCCGGCCGCGCTGTCCGAGCGCGTCGCATCCGCTGTCGAGGAGGTGGTGCGCAAGCAGGCCGAAGCCGGCGTCGACGTGGTCAACGACGGCGAGATGAGCAAGCCGAGCTACGCGACATACATCAAGGATCGGCTGTCCGGGTTCGGCGGTGCCGGGAACACCTTCGTCTATCAGGATCTGGTCGCCTTCCCCAATCTGGCCAAACGCGTCTTCGGCGATCCCGGCCGCTCGCGCCGAAAGACGCCGGCGTGCAACGCGGCTATCGGTGTGCGCGATCCGCAAGCGGCGAAGACGGACGTCGACCATCTGCAGGCCGCGTCTGCCAAAGTGAAGGCGCAGGAGATGTTCCTGACCGCGGCGTCGCCCGGTGTCGTGTCGCTGTTTTTCCGCAACGAGCATTACCCGAGTGAGGAAGCGTACATCTTCGCCATCGCCGACGCGATGCGGCACGAATACGAGACCATCGCCGGCGCCGGTATCGTGCTGCAGATCGACTGCCCCGACCTTGGCATGGGGCGGCACATTCAGTACGCGAGCCTGAACCTCGCGGAGTGGCGCAGGAAGGCGCAGCTGCACGTCGAGGCGTTAAATCACGCGGTGGCGAACATCCCGCCCGAGCGGCTGCGTATGCATCTGTGTTGGGGCAACTACGAAGGCCCGCATCACTGCGACGTCGCGCTCGCCGACGTCATCGACATCGTGTTCCGCGCGCGGCCCTCGGCGATCGCGATCGAGGCGTCCAACCCGCGTCACGCGCACGAATGGGCGCTGTTCGAGAAGGTCAAGCTGCCGGAGGGGAAGATGCTCATCCCGGGCGTGATCGAGTCGAAATCCAACTTCATCGAGCACCCCGAGCTCGTCGCGCAGCGGATCGGGCGTTACGCGAAGCTCGTCGGCCGCGAGAACGTCATGGCCGGGAGCGACTGCGGCTTCGGCACCTGGGTCGGGCAGGCGGCCGTCGATCCGGACGTCGTGTGGGCGAAGATGGCGGCGATGGCCGAAGGCGCGCGCATCGCCTCGCGCGAGTTCTGGCGCTGAGGAAGATTTCGCGACCGGCGCAGCAACTTGCGCGGCGAAACCGGTGCAGCTAGCGCGCGTGACGAAAATTTCGCCGCTGTTAAAGGCGTACCTTGACCCTCAAAGGGCAACCGCGTAGCGTTCTCAACGGCCACTCTGGACGTCCCGCAGTCGCTGCTACTGCGGGCGGACGAGGTGATCCAATGATCGAGGCTCGACGTGATCGATAACAAAGGAGGAAGCATGAGTAATTCGATGC
>DASZZK010000501.1:0-5041 GCA_035544975.1 Casimicrobiaceae bacterium
CGGTGGGTGCAGCGCGGCGATTGTGGGCGCGCAGCCACGAAGACGCGCTCATCGGCTTCTTGCGCGGTTATCGCGCCGGCGTAGAGTGGCTGTACGACCGGGCAAACCGGGAGGTCGCGGAGGCTATGCTCGTCGCCAACATCCGCGACATGACTCCCGCGCTGGCGAAACAGTCATACGAGCTGCTCCTTGCCGACAAGGGCGGGTTGGCGCGCGAAGTAGCGCTGGATATCGACGGCATCCGCACCGTATTGCAGCTCCGCAGCAAATTCGGCAGCCCGCAAAAGACACTGAACGATCCGATGAAATACATCGACCTGTCCTATTACGACAAGGCATTCGGGAAACGCTAGCGGCGCGAGCTACCGGACGAGGGGCCCCGCGAAGCGGGGATCGGCCGGGAATTGCGAGTCGACGCATGAGCCGACACTCGATGGTTAATGTTGCGTTGCGGCTGAAGGAGGCCGAGGCGAGCGATGGCAAAAAAACGTAAAGACCCGAAGATCGTCCGGCCCGACGACATCGACCCTCATCACCGCTGGGACCGTCCGCTGCAATCGCCCGGGCATACCCAGGTCGACTTCGAGGAGCGCGTCAACTTCAGGCGGCTGCACGACTACCGTCTTGCGCGAACGCGCGCCGCGCTGGCGAATTCAGGCTTGGGCGCACTGCTGTCTTTCGACCAGCACAACATCCGCTACACCACAGCACCGTCATCGGCGAATGGGCACGCGACAAGCTGACTCGCTATTCGCTGCTCACCGGCAACGGCGACCCCTACATCTGGGACTTCGGCTCCGCCGCCAAACACCACCGCCTGCATGCACCGTGGCTCGCGCACGATCATTGCCGCGCCGGTCTGCTCGGCTTGCGCGGCGCGGTCGGCGGCGACATCACGCTGTTCCGCGATGCCGCGCGCGAGATCAAGTCGATTCTCGTTGCCGAGGGTGTCGGAAAGATGCCGCTCGGCCTCGACGTCGTCGAGCCGCCGATGCTGTTCGAGCTGCAGAAGCTGGGGATCGAAATCCGCGACGGGCAGCAGACGATGCTCGCGGCGCGCGAGGTAAAGAACATCGACGAGCTGACGCTGCTCAATATGGCCGCGGCGATGGTCGACGGCGTGTATCAGGACATCGCCGAGGCGCTGAAACCAGGGGTGAAGGAAAGCGAGATCGTCGCGCTCGCCACCGGACGCCTCTACGGCATGGGATCGGACTGCGTCGAGGCCATCAACGCCATCTCCGGCGAGCGCTGCAGCCCGCATCCGCACAACTTCACCGACCGCCTGATTCGTCCCGGCGATCAGGCGTTCTTCGACATCATCCAGTCGTTCATGGGCTATCGCACCTGCTACTACCGCACCTTCAACGTCGGCCGCGCGACGGCTTCGCAGCGCACCGCCTATCGCAAGGCGCGCGAGTGGATGGATCGCACCATCGACTTGCTGAAGCCGGGTGTGAGCACCGACAAAATCGCGCGCTCGCTGCCGACGGCGAAGGACATCGGGTTCGTGAGCGAGATGGACGCCTTCGGTCTCAACTTCTGCCACGGCCTCGGTCTCGGCCTGCACGAGCGGCCGCTGATTTCGCGCCTCACTTCGCTCAAGGAGCCGATCGAGCTCAAGGCCGGGATGGTCTTCGCGGTGGAAACCTATTGCCCGGCAAGCGACGGCATCTCCGCGGCGCGCATCGAGGAAGAAGTCATTCTCACGCCTTCCGGGCCGAAGATCATTTCCTTGTATCCGGCGGAGGAGCTTCCGGTTGCAAATAGGTACTGAGGCATACTGAGGCGTATTGGAGGCAGCAATCGAAGAAAGCGAATTTGTGAACACAGACTCAAAGTTGAAGCTGGGCTGGATCGGCACCGGGCGTATGGGCTACGAAATGGCGGCGCGGCTGGCCAAAGGCGGTGGCGACGTCACCGTCTGGAATCGTACGCGTGCCAAAGCCGGGCCCTTGACCCAGCACGGCGCGAAAATCGCTACGTCGCTGCCTGAGCTTGCCGCGTGCGACATCGTGTTCTGCATGGTGTCGACCTGGGATGACGTCAGGGAAGTCATCGCCGGTCCAAACGGGCTGTTGTCGGGCGGCGGAGGTCTGCCGCGCGTGGTCGTCGAATGCTCGTCGATTTCGCTCGAGGGTTCGGCCGAGTTGCGCGCTTTGTTGAAAGAGCGCGGTGTCGAGCTGCTCGCGGCGCCGGTTTCGGGAAACGCGAAGGTGATCAAGGCGGGCAAGCTATCGTTCGTCTGCTCCGGGCCCAGAGCGGTATACGACGCGGTGCTCCCGTATCTCAAGATGATCGCTCCCGCGGCCAGCTACGTCGGGGAGGGCGAGCTCTCGCGCATCGTCAAGATCTGTCACAACGTGTTTCTCGGCGTCATGACCCAGTCGCTCGCGGAAATCACGGTGCTGGCAGAGAAGGCAGGTGTGCCGCGACACGCTTTCCTGGATTTTCTGAACCAGAGCGTGTTGGGTTCGGTCTTCACGCGCTACAAGACGCCGGCGCTCGTGAACCTCGACTTCAAAGTGACGTTCACGCCGCACCTGCTGCGCAAGGATCTCGACCTCGGCCTGGATGCGGGACGCCGCTACGGCGTGCCGATGCCGCTGGCGTCGATCACCCGCGACGCGCTGCAAGCCTTGATCGGGCTCGGCCTGGCCGATGAGGATTTTTCCAAGTTGCTGGTACTCGAGGCCGAGGCATCCGGTCTCAAGCTCGAGCCGGAAAATGTTCCTGTGAGCGACGGTCTGTAGGATGGAAGTATCCGGCTCTGCGAAAATGCGCGAGCTGGATTCCTAGTATCGTCGCCGGGACGCCGACTGTTTTGAAGGAGCAGATCATGAAACTGCTAAGTCACTTCGCGGCATTCGCTACCGCGATGTTGTGGTCGCTGCTCGTATCGGGCCCGGTCAATGGACAGCCCTATCCGAGCAAGCCGGTGCACGTCGTCGTGCCGTTCACCGCCGGCAGCGCCACCGACATCCTGGCGCGCACCTTTGGCCAGAAACTTTCCGAGCTGTGGGGTCAGCCGGTCATCGTCGACAATCGAGCCGGGGCCGGCGGGACCATCGGTGCGGCCGTCGTCGCCAAGGCGCCGGCCGACGGCTACACGCTGCTGGTGCATTCCGCCGCGCACGCCTACAACCCCTCGATCTATACCAATCTGCCCTTCGATACGGCCAAGGATTTCATCGAAGTCGTGCCGCTCGCCGGGCAGCCGAACGTGCTGGTGGTCGCGCCTTCGGCGGGCGTCAAGACGGTCGCCGAGCTGATCGCGCTCGCCAAGCAAAAGCCCGGGCAGTTGAATTTCGGCTCGGCCGGCACCGGCAGCGGCACCCATATCAACGCCGAAAAATTCAAGCTCGCCGCTGGTATCGACGCGCTCCACATTCCTTACAAAGGCACACCCGAAGCGTTGACCGACACGATGGCCGGACGGGTGACCTATTTCTTTTCGCCGATTTCCGCGGCCCTGCCCAACGTGCGCGAAGGCAAGCTGCTCGCGCTTGGCGTGAGCACGGCAAAGCGCTCGGCGGCGCTGCCCAATGTGCCGACGATCGCCGAGTCCGGCCTTCCGGGTTTCGACTACAACCTGTGGGTGGGTATCTTTGCGCCGGCCGGAACGCCGCCCGACATCGTCGACAAGATCAACAAGGACGTCGCGCGCCTGCTGCAATCCGCGGAGGTCAAGGAGCGATTCGCCAACCTCGGTGCCGAGCCGATGCCGATGACCCCGGCCGAATTCAAGAATTTTGTGCGCGCGGAGATCGACGAGTCCGCCAAGGTGATCAAAGC
Source organism: Casimicrobiaceae bacterium (assembly GCA_035544975.1). Classification (GTDB taxonomy): domain Bacteria; phylum Pseudomonadota; class Gammaproteobacteria; order Burkholderiales; family Casimicrobiaceae; genus PALSA-1003. Next base: position 3,796 of record DASZZK010000501.1, read on the forward strand.
CGCCGGCATCAAGGCCCAGTAGAGAAACCTCGGGTAGTCCTCGGCAAGCTATCACTTAGGCAAATCCCGCAGCCTCGCGGCACCCGCCGCGCCAGTCCGAGAGTCGTTGTCGCCATCTAGCAAAAGACATACCATAGCCGCGCAGCGCGACGCATCTTGTCGATCGCCTGCCGACGATCGGGCGAGGAGAAGATGGAAGCTCAGCTGGCGACGTTCCCACGCTTGTTGCTTGAGCACGCACATGCGCGTGGCGAACGACCCGCAACGCGCGAGAAAGATCTCGGCATCTGGCAGACGTGGAGCTGGGAGCAGGTCGCCGGCGAGGTTCGCGCGCTTGCATGCGGGCTCGCGGCCTTTGGATTCAAGCGCGGAATGCGTTTGGCGATCATCGGCGACAACCGGCCGCGCCTGTACTGGTCGATGACCGCGGCGCAGGCGCTGGGAGGCATCGCGGTGCCGATGTATCAGGATGCGCCGGCGGCGGAATTCGCCTACGTGCTGAACGACGCCGAGATCATCTATGCCATCGTCGAGGATCAGGAGCAGGTCGACAAGATCCTCGAAGCGGCGCCGCAGGTTCCCAGCCTGAAGCATATCTATTACGACGATCCACGCGGCCTGCGCAATTACGAGGGCGTGACTAGCGTCGACCGCCTGCTCGAAATCGGACGCGAGTTCGATCTCGCGCATCCGGATTTCTACAACGACGAAGTCGCAAGAGGCCGCCCCGGCGACGTGTCGATCGTGCTCTACACATCGGGCACCACTGGCAAGCCCAAAGGGGTTTGCCAGACACACTTGGCGTTTATCACTTCAGCACAGGGCGGCTGCGAGTTCGACAAGCTCGACTCTCGCGACAGCATCCTGTCGTACCTGCCCATGGCATGGGTGGGCGATCATCTGTTCTCATACGCACAGTGGCTGGTCGCAGGGTTCACGATCAACTGCCCGGAGTCAGGCGAAACCGTGATGACCGACTTGCGCGAGATCGGTCCCACGTACTACTTTGCGCCGCCGCGGGTGTTCGAGAACCTGCTCACTCAGGTCATGATCCGCATGGAAGACGCAAGCGCGATCAAGCGCGGGCTTTTTCGATACTTCACCGACGTTGCCAGGCGCTGCGGCTCTGCGATACTCGACCGCAAGCCGGTCGCGGTGAGCGATCGCCTTCTGTACGCGCTTGGGAATGTGCTGGTCTACGCACCCTTGCGCACTGTCCTTGGCATGAGCCGCATCCGCGTCGCGT
>DASZZK010000502.1:0-2060 GCA_035544975.1 Casimicrobiaceae bacterium
GGATCGCGACTGGCAAGCATCTTCTCTCGACCGTACGCCGTCATCGCGGGATTTGCGGGTAAGCTCGCAATGCGCTAGATCGCCTTGTTCGCTGTTCACCAGGCTGCCTGTCGCTCACGGAGGCTTGCATGAAAACCATCCGCACCGCATTCGGGGCGCTTGTCTTGATGTCCTGGGTCGCATTCGCACCCGGTGTCGCAGCGCAACAGTGGCCATCGAAGCCCGTCAAGTTGATAGCCGTCTTCCCGGCCGGCGGCTCGGTCGATCAGGTGTCACGCGTCATCGCGCAGCAATTGAGCGTGCAAACCGGCCAGCCTTTCATCGTCGACAACCGCGGCGGTGCTTCCGGCTCGATCGGAACCGCATTGTTGGCCAAAGCCGATCCCGACGGCTACACCCTCGGCGTGGTGTTCGACACTCATGCGGTGAATCCGTCGCTGATTCCCAACCTGCCTTTCGATACGACGCGAGATCTCACGCCGATCATGCTGGTGGGCACCGGGGCCATGGCGCTGGTCGCGCACGTCAGCGAGCCCTACAAGTCGTTTCGCGACGTCGTCGCGGCGGCGAAAGCGAAGCCGGGGAGCGTTTCCTACGGGACGATCGGCGCCGGCAGCCTCGGCCATTTGACGATGACGCAACTCGGCAATCAACTCGGCGTCGAATTCAACCACGTTCCGTATCGCGGTGGCGGGCCGCTGATGAACGATGCGATCGGCGATCAGGTGCCGCTGGCCATCGGCTCGGTGTTTCTGGTGAACCCGTATGTCACGTCCGGCCGGCTGCGCGCCATCGCGGTAACTTCCGCCAAGCCTGATCCCAAGCTTCCGGGCGCGGAGCCGATCGCAACGCAAGGGGTGCCCGGATTCGAGGTCTATACCTGGTGGGGCGTGTTCGGACCTGCGCACATGCCGCCCGCTCTGGTCAAGCGCGTCTACGATGAGATCGCCAAGGCCGTTAAAACACCGGAAGTTGCCGACAAGCTGTCGGCGCAGGGTATGGAAGTGCTTGCCGCGCCTCCCGAGCAGCTCGATGCCTTCGTGCGCAAGGAAATACCGCGCTGGGCCAAGGTCATCAAGGACAACAAGATCAAGTTGGGCGATTGATTCGTTCTGACGCGGCACCAAGCAAGTCTCTGACCGAGAGATGAACGCAACTCCGTCGATCGCCGCGCGGGGCGCCGATTGGAAAGCGCTTTTGACGCTTTCTTTCGCGGTCGTGTGTGGCATATCAAGCAGCCGGGCGACTTGGCACTGAAGAAGGAACTGAGCGTCGCCGCTGCGTGACGGTATAATTGCGCTCCGACTGCGGACGAATCGCACCATGCCTTCTTCCTTGCTGCCCGATAGTGTCGATGCCGTCGTCGCGCTGCTCGAGCGTTACGACTACTTCGCGGACCGGCGGCTCGCGACCAGCGTGTTTCTGGCGCTCAAGATGAAGCGGCCGCTTTTCCTCGAGGGCGAGGCTGGCGTCGGCAAGACCGAGATCGCCAAGGTGCTTAGCCTTGCGCTGTCGCGCTCGCTGGTGCGACTGCAATGCTACGAAGGTCTCGACACCGCGTCGGCAGTGTACGAGTGGAATTATCCGCGGCAGATGATCGAGATCAGGCTGACCGAAGCGCAGGGCAAGGTCGATCGCGAGGCGCTTGCCACCAATATTTTCAGCGAGCGGTTTTTGATCCGCAGGCCGATTCTGCAGGCGCTGCAGCCGGAGGACGGCGTCGCCCCGGTGCTGCTGATCGATGAGCTCGACCGAACCGACGAGCCGTTCGAAGCGTATCTGCTGGAGGTGCTGGCCGAATATCAGGTGACCATCCCCGAGCTGGGCGCGATCAAGGCCGCGTCGCCACCGATTGTCATCATCACTTCCAATCGAACACGCGAGATCCATGATGCGATCAAGCGGCGCTGTCTGTATCACTGGGTCGATTTTCCCAATGCCGAGCGTGAGCTGGCGATCGTGCGGCGCAAGGTTCCGGGCGCGGATGCGCGCCTTTCGCGCGAGGTCGTTGCGTTTACGCAGCGGTTGCGCGCGATGGACTTGTTCAAGTCGCCGGGGAT
>DASZZK010000503.1:0-10346 GCA_035544975.1 Casimicrobiaceae bacterium
TCTGCCGCATGTTCAATGGATTCCCGCTTTCGCGGGGATGACGAACCGGGCTCGTCGGCACGAATTTCAAGGGCCAAAGAATTCGACGGCCGGCCAGGGTTTGAGATCGAGGTCGGTGACTCGGCCAACATGCGCTTGGCGGCAATCAATTGCTGACGTTCCCGCGCGATCTTCGCCTGCTCCTTCCCCCAGCCGTAATATCCGCGCACGGTCTCGGCGATCTCCGCCAGGTAGCGGACACGCGCGGACGGCACGATCGCATGCTGACGCGTCGAGTGCTTCGTCGCCGCGACCGGCAGCTTGCCGACGCCAAGCTTCAGGCCCTGCTTCGCAAGACGTGCCGCGAGCGCCTGATACAGCGCGGTGACGCCGTCGTCATTGAAGCGCGCCGCGATGGTGCCGTACACAGGCATTTCGTCCGGTGGCTGCTTGAAAAGCTCGCGGTTGCGCTGATACTGCTTGCGCACGTCGCGCAGCGCGTCGGCGGCGCCCTTGCGATCGAACTTGTTGATGGCAACGAAGTCGGCGAAGTCGAGCATGTCGATTTTCTCGAGCTGGCTCGGCGCGCCGAACTCTGGCGTCATCACATAAAGCGACACATCGACATGCGGCACGATCGCCGCGTCGCCCTGTCCGATGCCCGAGGTCTCGACCACGATCAGCTCGAAACCCGCGACTTTGCAGGCGGCGATCGCATCGGGCAGCGCCATGGAGATTTCACTCGCGGCATCGCGTGTCGCCAGCGAGCGCATGTAAATACCCGAGCCTTTCCCGTCCGAATGGATCGCATTCATGCGGATGCGATCGCCCAGCAGCGCGCCGCCCGATTTTCGCCGCGACGGGTCGATCGAGATGACCGCGATTCGGAGCTTGTCGTCCTGGTCGAGGCGGAAGCGGCGGATGAGCTCGTCGGTCAGCGAGCTCTTCCCCGCGCCTCCCGTGCCCGTGATGCCCACCACCGGCGCCTTGCTCGTTTCCGCCACCCGCAACAATTCATCGCGGAGCGTCGCCGGCACGGAGCCGGCCTCGAGTCCGGTGATCATTCGCGCCAGCGCCTTGTTGGCGAGATAGGTGTTGCCGTCCTTGAGCGCCGCGAGGTCTGCGGGCAAGTCGTGGCTCAGATCGACGTCGCAGGCGCTGACGATCTCGTTGATCATTCCCTGCAAGCCGAGGCGCTGGCCGTCTTCCGGCGAAAAAATGCGCGTCACGCCGTACGCGTGCAGCTCTTCGATCTCGGAGGCGACGATCACGCCGCCACCGCCGCCGAACACCTTGATGTCGGCTCCGCCACGCTCGCGTAAGAGATCGAGCATGTACTTGAAGAACTCGACGTGCCCGCCCTGGTACGATGAGATGGCGATGCCGTGCGCGTCCTCCTGCAGCGCGCAGGTGACGATTTCCTCGACCGAACGGTTGTGCCCGAGGTGGATCACTTCGCATCCGGAGGCCTGCAGGATGCGGCGCATGATGTTGATCGACGCGTCGTGGCCGTCGAACAGGCTCGCGGCCGTGACGAAGCGCACCTTGTGCACCGGCTGGTAGACGAGCGGCTTGCGGGCAATGGCGCTATCGTTCATCGGCGATTCCCGGAACCTAAGCGGCGCGCCGGGGAGCGGAAAGCTTACTCCTCGGCAAGCATCGGTCGACATTATATTACGTTTACGTAAACGTCAATATGGCCGGAATAGGTCGCCGGCGCTTCGCCCCGTTTTACGCGGAGGCGTTCGGCCGTCGGATCGGCCTACCGACTAGAACTTTCGCCGGCGCCAAAGGTCCATTGCCCACTTACTTCCTTGTCGCTGCAAGGCTGCTCGTATAATCGGCGCCTTTCCCTGCGAGCCACGCTCCCATGATCGCTTCCCTGCCATCGATTCGCCGCCTATTTGCGGCCGTCGTTCTCGTCACCTTGTGCTGCAACGCACAGGCTGCGCTCCCCCCGGGCGTGAGCCAGGGACCGTCGGTCGAGGGCATCACTGAATACGGTCTCGGCAATGGGCTGCGGGTACTCCTGTTTCCCGACGCCTCGCAGGCCAAGACCACCGTCAACGTCACCTATCTCGTCGGCTCCCGGATGGAAAACTATGGCGAGACCGGGATGGCGCACCTGCTCGAGCACATGGTCTTCAAGGGCACTCCATCGCGGGGCAACATCATGTCCGAGATGGGTCAGCGCGGAATGAGCTTCAACGGCTCGACCTCGCTCGACCGAACCAACTATTTCGAGACCTTTTCCGCCTCCGACGAAAACCTCGACTTCGCGCTGGCGATGGAAGCCGACCGCATGGTCAACTCGCTTGTCGCCAAGAAGGACCTCGACAGCGAGATGACCGTCGTCCGCAATGAAATGGAGCGCAACGAGAACAATGCCGTGCGTATCCTGGTCCAGCGGACCATGGCGGCGGCATACAACTGGCACAGCTATGGCAAGGACACGATCGGCGCGCGCTCCGATGTCGAGCAGGTCGACATCGGGCGGCTGCAGGCGTTCTATCGCCTCTACTACCAGCCCGACAACGCGGTGCTGATCGTTGCCGGCGCATTCGATCCGGATAAGGTGCTTTCACTCGTCTCGAAATATTTCGGGCCGATTCCCAAGCCAACGCGTGTGCTTCCGCGCCTTTACACCGAGGAGCCGGTGCAGGACGGCGAGCGGCAGGTGACGCTGCGCCGTGTCGGCAACACCCAATGGCTCTCCGACCTCTATCACACGGTGCCCGCGGCGCACCCGGACTCGGTGGCGATCGAGGCCGCCGTCGGCGTGATGACGGTGTCGCCGGGCGGGCGCCTGTACGAGGCGTTGGTCGAAACCAAGAAGGCGGCCAGCGTCGACGATTTTGTCTACAACGGTCACGACCCGAGCTTTGCGATGTTTCTGGTGAAAGTGCCCGATCAGGATCCGATCGAGGGCGCGCGCGAGGTCATGCTGCGAACGATCGAAGGTGTCAAGTCGGAGCCGATCACCGCGGTGGAGCTCGATCGGGTGCGGGCGAAGACGATCAAGCAGATCGACGACAGCATCAACGACCCTCGGCGTCTCGGCATCGCGCTTTCGCAGTCGATCGCCGAAGGCGACTGGCGGCTGTTTTTCCTCCGCCGCGACCGCTGGCGGACGGTGACGCCGGCAGACCTCGATCGCGTCGCGACGCAATACTTCAAGTCCGCGAATCGCACCGTCGGCGCGTTCATTCCCGATGTGAAGCCCGACCGCTCGCCGGTGTCGCCGAGGGTCGACGTCACGGCCATGGTCAAGGATTACAAGGGCGATCCCGCGGTTGCCGCCGGCGAGACCTTCGACGCGACACCGGCCAATCTCGATGCTCGCACGCAGCGCTTTGCGCTCGCCAACGGCATGAAGGTCGCACTGCTGCCGAAAAAAACGCGGGGCGAGACCGTGCAATTTGCATTGCGCGTGCACCTTGGAGACGAGAAATCGATCTTCGGCCTCCAGGGTGAGGGCAACCTCACCGGCGAAATGCTGATGCGCGGCACGACCCGGCACAGCCGTCAGCAAATCGAAGACACGCTCGATCGCCTGCGCGCCAAATTGTCGGTCAACGGCAGCCAGACGAGCGCGTCAGCACGCGCTCAAACCGTGCGCGCGAATCTCGCACCGACCCTCGACCTGGTGGCGGAAATCCTGCGCCAGCCGTCGTTCCCGCCCGCCGAGCTGGAGACGCTCAAGCGCGAGGAGATCGCGGCGCTCGAAGAAGGCCGAACCGATCCGCGCTCGATCGCCGTTCGCGCGCTCGGCCGCTACGACAATCCGTATCCTGCCGGCGACAGCCGCTACACGCCGACTCTCGACGAAGCGATCAAGCAGATTCAAGCGCCGGGCGTCGATGCGCTGAAATCGTTTCATCAGCGCTTCTACGGCGGTGCTGCAGCGGAGATCGCCATCGTCGGCGACTTCGATGCACCGACGGTCAAGGCGCAACTCGAGCAGCTGTTCGGGGACTGGAAGAGTCCCTCGGCGTTTACGCGCGTGCCCGACCCGCTGGTCGCCAAGCGCGCCAACGCCATGCCGATCGAGACGCCGGACAAGGCCAATGCCTATCTCACCGGCTCGACGTCTTTCGCGCTCAACGATCGCGATCCCGACTATCCGGCGTTTCTGCTCGCCAACTACATGCTGGGCGGCTCGACCAACTCGCGGCTTTGGAATCGCGTCCGACAGAAGGAAGGCTTGAGCTATGGCATCAACAGCTCGTTCCGCGCCAGCAGCTTCGAGCCCAACGGCTCGGTCAACGTCTCCGCGATTTTCGCGCCGCAAAACCTGCAGGCGCTGCGAACCGCGGTGCAGGATGAGCTTAAACGGGCGTTGACCGACGGCTTCTCCGCCGCCGAAATCGAGGAGAGCAAGCGGGCGATGCTGCAGGAGCGACGGCTCGCGCGCACGCAGGACGCGGGAGTTGCCGACGCGTTGACACAGCAGACGTATCTCGGGCGGACTTTCGCGTATTCCGGTGAAGTCGACGCAGCAATCGCGAAGCTGACGCCGGAACCGGTCAACGCCGCGCTGCGCAAGTACATGCAAGCCGACGCGTTCGCGTTCGTGTTCGCCGGCGACTTCGCCAAGACTCGCAAGTAGGTAACGCGGGTCCGATATTCGTCATTCCCGCGCAAGCGGGAATCCATAGATTCTTGACGGTCGCTGAATGGATCCCCGCTTTCGCGGGGATGACGTCACTTTGTGCGGCGCCTTTAAACGTTTCAGTGATCCGGCGGCGAGTGGCCCTTGACCGCACCCGGCGCTACCACGTGCCCACGATGCGCATAAGTGGATCGGCTATGCCCCGCGCGCATCCCAACACCGGAGCCGGCGTACGCAGGCCCTTCGGCCCGGGGAATGGCGCAGTGAAACCGCCCGCTTCCTCGATCAGCAGCAGCCCCGCCATGGCGTCCCACGAGTTGAGCGACAGCTCGACAAAAGCATCGTAGCGTCCCGCCGCGACGTGGGCGAGCTGTAGCGCGCCCGCGCCGAGGCTTCGCACCGCCGCTCCGGCGTCCATGAGTGCCTGGCGGATCGCTATCACCCGCGGCTCGGGGCGGCGATCGTGGTGGCCGAGGCAGACCAACGCGCTCGCGAGCGAAGCGCAATCGCTGACGCGCAAGCGGTCCTCTCTCCCTCCGTGCGTGCGCCATGCGCCATGCTCCCGCCGCGCATGGAACAGCTCGTCGTGCTCGGGATCGAAAACGACTCCGATTTCGCGCCGGCCGTGCGCAACAAAGGCGATCGACACGCAGTAGTAATGCGCGCCGCGCAAGAAATTGTGCGTGCCGTCTATGGGATCGACGATCCAGATGCGCTCCTCGCCGCCCGCGAACGACGCCGCGGTTTCCTCGCCGAGAAACGCGTCATCCGGAAATTCCCGGACCAATTCCGCACGAATCAAGGTTTCCACCGCGCGGTCGGCCTGGCTCACATAGTCCTGCGCCCCTTTGGTCTCGACGGCGAGCGCGCCGCGCCGGGCGAAGTAATCGTGCGCAAGCTCACCGGCCTCGCGGGCAATTTGCCGGGCGGCGACATGACGTTCGTGAATGGACAAATCTTGTCTCGTCATCGATAGAGGCGGATTCAGGGGGCTTGTCGAAATGGGAGACAGCTACCGCAAACCAGGCGCGGCATCCTCGCGAAAGAGAGGATCCATTTGTGTCCGTCGAAAAACCAATGGCCGGGCGCCTTTTTCGAAATTGTAGTCCAACTTCGCTTGCAGTCCGCGCTAAACTCCGCGAGAATTTGGCCACGCCGTTCGCACGCGCCAAGACTGCGTCAACTTTCGTCATCGCGCCGGTCGCCGGCGCAAACGTCGTCCTCGCCAGAGGCCACCGCCGCGAGCGCGGGCTTCGGAATCCTCGATCGCGCGCTGCGGCGGAAAAATGATGCGAAACACCACTCGATTCGCCCCCAACCGCGCGCTGGACGTGATTTGCCTCGGCCGCTTCGCGGTGGATTTCTATGCGCAGCAGATTGGCGCGCGGCTCGAAGACGTGACCAGCTTCGCAAAGTATCTCGGCGGCTCTTCGGCCAATACCGCATTCGGTTGCGCACGGCTGGGGCTCAAGGCCGCGTTGATCTCCCGCGTCGGTGACGACGGGCTGGGCAGATTTCTGGTGGAGACGATCGCGCGCGAGGGCTGCGACGTCAGCCACGTCAGCACCGACCCGTCGCGGCTCACCGGCGCGGTCGTGCTGGGCATCAAGGACAAGGACACCTTTCCGCTGATCTTCATGCGCGAAAATTGCGCCGACATGGCCATTGCCGAGAGCGATGTCGAGGAATCGTTCATCGCGGGAAGCAAGGCGCTGCTCATCACCGGCACCCATTTCTCGACCCAGTACATCGACCGCATCAGCAATCTCGCGCTCGATCGCGCGCGCAAGAACGACGTGCGGACGGTCCTCGACATCGACTATCGGCCGGTTCTCTGGGGACTGACCAAGCGCGGCGACGGCGAAACGCGATACGTTCGCTCAGACACGGTGAGCGCGCATCTGCAGCGCATTCTGCCCAAGATCGATCTCGTCGTCGGCACGATCGAGGAGTTCAACATCGCCGGCGGCAGCACCGACATCATGGAGTCGCTGCGCGCGGTGCGCGCACTGACCGCCGGAGTATTGCTGGTCAAACGTGGCCCAATCGGCTGCGCGGTTATCGATGGCGCCATTCCCGGCTCGCTCGATGAAGCGTTCGACGGCCGCGGCGTCGAGGTCGCAGTGCTGAACGTGCTCGGCGCGGGCGACGCGTTCTCCGCCGGGTTCTTGTCGGGCTGGGTGCGCGGCGAGGATTACGATGCCTGCTGCCGCTATGCCAACGCCTGCGGCGCACTGGTCGTCTCGCGCCACGGCTGCGCGCCGGCGATGCCGACGCGAGTGGAGCTCGATTACTTTCTTGCCAATGCCGAGAGCATCCCGCGGCCGGATCAGGATGTGACGCTCAGCCGGCTGCATCGGGTGACGGCGCCGCGCACGCAACGCGATGAAGTGTTCGCGTTTGCATTCGATCATCGCAATCAGTTCTTCGCGCTGGCGCAGGAGGCGCAAGCGAGCGAATCGCGCCTGTCCGCGCTCAAGAGGCTGTTTGTAGAAGCCGTGGCCCAGACCGAGCAGGCATGCGCTCTTTCCGGCAGTGTCGGCATGCTGTGCGACGACCGTTACGGCCAGGACGCGCTCGACGCCGCGAGCGGCCGCGGTTGGTGGATCGGTCGACCGGTCGAGCTTCCCGGTTCGAATCCGCTGCAATTCGACCGTGGCCGCTCGATCGGCACCCACTTGCTGAGCTGGCCGCAGGAGCATATCGCCAAGTGCCTGGTCAAATATCATCCCGATGCCGATATAGACAACCGGCTGGAGCAGGAAGCACAGCTCCGCACGTTGTACGACGCAGTTCAGGCGAGCGGGCACGAGTTGCTGCTGGAGATCATTCCGCCCAAGGAGCTGCCGCGCGCGAGCGACACGGTTCTGCGATCGCTCAAGCGGCTCTACAATCTGGGCATCTACCCCGAATGGTGGAAGCTGGAGCCCATGAGCGGCGGGCAGTGGCAGGCCATCGACGCGCTGATCGCCGAGCGCGATCCCTACTGTCGCGGCGTCTTGGTGTTGGGCCAGTCCGCAAGCATTGCCGAGTTGGGCGCCGGATTTCGCGCCGCGCGTGAGAGCCCGATCTGCCGCGGCTTCGCCATCGGCCGTACGATTTTTGAGGAGCCGTCCCGGCGCTGGCTCGCCGGTGCCGTCGATGACGACACGCTGATTCGTGAGGTACGCGCCAAATTTGAAATGTTGATCGATGCCTGGCGCGCGGTGCGTCGTGTCGGGCAACCGCAAGGAGCCGCAGCGTGAGCAATGTTCGCCTCACGACCGCCCAAGCGCTTGTTCGTTATCTCGCGGCACTCCGCACCGCTGGCACCGCTGGCACCGCTGGAAAGGCGGGAACGCTGCTGTTCGGCGGCGTGTTCGCGATTTTTGGCCATGGCAACGTCGCCGGCATCGGCGAGGCGCTTTTCCGCCATCGTGAAACGCTGCCAACCTACCGCGCGCACAACGAGCAGGCGATGGCGCACGCCGCGATCGCGTATGCCAAGGCGCACATGCGCCGGCGCATGATGGCGTGCACCACGTCGATCGGCCCGGGCGCGACGAATCTGCTGACGGCGGCGGCGCTGGCCCATGTCAACCGTTTGCCGGTGCTGTTTCTCCCCGGCGACGTTTTCATGTCGCGGGCTCCCGACCCGGCGTTGCAGCAGGTCGAGGATTTCCACGATGGCGGCGTGTCCGCCAACGACTGCTTCAAACCGGTATCACGCTACTTCGATCGTATTGCTTATCCTGCGCAGTTGTTGACCGCGCTGCCGCGCGCCGTTCGCGTGCTCACCGATCCCGCGCTATGCGGTCCGGTCACGCTCGCTCTACCGCAGGATGTGCAGACCATGGCGTACGATTTCCCCGAGGATTTCTTCTCGCCATCCTTGGTCCTGTTCGGCGCGCCGCCGCCGATGGAAGCTGAGCTCGCGCGTGCGGTCGCGGTGCTGCGCGAATCGAAGCGGCCGCTGATCGTCGCCGGCGGCGGCGTCCTCTATGCCAAAGCGGGCGAAGCGTTGCGCGCATTCGCGGAAGCGCATCGCGTGCCAATCGCGGAAACCCAGGCCGGCAAGGGTGCGCTGGCCTGGGACCACCCGCTGCAGCTGGGCGCGATCGGCGTCACCGGCTCGACTGCGGCCAACGCGCTTGCCCGCGAGGCCGACGTCGTGCTCGCCATCGGAACGCGGCTGCAGGACTTCACGACCGGCTCGCATTCGCTGGCCACCCAGGCCCGGCTGGTGAGTCTCAACGTGAACGTCTTCGACGCGCTGAAGTGGCGCGGTGTGGAGCTGCTTGCCGACGCGAGGCTCGGGCTCGAAGCGCTGGGCCAGGCGATGTCAGGCTGGCAATCCGCCGGCGATTGGCAAACCAGGGCGACCAAAGCGGCGAACGATTGGCGAGCGGCGGTGGATCGCATCACCGGCCCTCGCGAGGTCGAGCTTCCCTACGAGGGCGAGGTGATCGGCGCGGTTCAGCGCTCGGCTGCCGATTCGCCGTCGAGCGACATCGTCGTCTGCGCCGCGGGAACGCTGCCCGCCGAGCTGCACAAGCTCTGGCGCACGGCGGCGCCCGGCGGCTACCACATGGAATACGGCTACTCGTGCATGGGCTACGAAATCGCCGGCGGCCTCGGCGTCAAGATGGCGAGACCCGAGCGTGAGGTTATCGTCATGCTCGGAGACGGCAGCTACCTGATGCTCAACTCCGAGATCGCGACTTCGGTGATGCTGGACAAGAAGCTGATCATCGTCGTGCTCGACAACTGGGGTTACGGCTGCATCAATCGCCTCCAGCAGGCCTGCGGCGGCGAGCCGTTCAACAATCTTTTCGTCGATTGCGTGCAAGGACCCGACGGCGCGCCACGCATCGACTTCGCCGCGCACGCGGCCTCTCTCGGCGCGCTTGCGGAGAATGTGGAGACGATTCCCCAGCTCGAAGCGGCCATGGCTCGGGCCCGCGCGGCGGACCGCACCTACCTCATCTGCATCGAAACCGATCCCGACCGCACCACCGCCGAAGGCGACTGCTGGTGGGAAGTGGCGGTGCCGGAAGTGTCCGACCGTGATGAGGTGCGCAAGGCGCGACATGCCTACGAACAAAACAAGCTGCAACAAAAACCATGAGCGCGCGTTTCGAGGCAAAGATCGGCATCAATCCTATTTCCTGGAGCAACGATGATCTCCCCTCGCTGGGCGGCGAGATTCCGCTCGAAGTCGCGCTGGCCGAAGGCAAAGCCATCGGCTACCAGGGCTTCGAGCTCGGCAACAAGTTTCCGCGCCAATCCGCCGCGTTGCGAAACGTTCTTTCGCAACATGGGCTGGAGCTCGTCTCCGGCTGGTATTCGGGCCGGCTCGCGCGTCGCTCCGCGGAAGAGGAAATCCGCGCTGTCGCACCGCACCTCGAGCTGCTTGCTGACAACGGCGCCAAGGTCATGGTCTACGGTGAAGTGGCCGACAGCATCCAGGGCACATCTTCGCCGCTGTACAAGCGTCCGCGTTTTTTCCGTCGGGAACAGTGGCTTGAATACGCGGACAAGGTCACAGCGCTCGCGTGTCACACCCTTTCACGCGGTGTTCGACTGGCGTATCACCACCATATGGGCGCGTACGTGGAGACGCCGGCCGACGTCGATCGATTGATGGAGCTGGTCGGCGACGAAGTCGGCCTGCTCTTCGACAGCGGGCACATGACCTTCGCTGGCGCCGGTGAAAGTGCTGCGGTAGCGCTCGCCAAGCATGTCAAGCGCGTGTGCCACGTCCACTGCAAGGACG
>DASZZK010000504.1:0-5264 GCA_035544975.1 Casimicrobiaceae bacterium
GCATCGAATCAAACCCGGGAGACTCGCATGTCCGAAGATCATTTTCACGTCCATGGTCCGCATGAGCACGAGGCCGAGCATCGCGCGCTGCATGACCCCTTTGCCGGGCGGATTGCCGTCATGACCGCGATCTTCGCCACCATCGGCGCACTGTTTGGATATATGGGTGGCGCGACGCAAAACGATGCGCTGCTTTTCAAAAACGAATCCGCGATTCGCAGGACCGAAGCTTCCGATCAGTGGAATTTCTATCAGGCAAAGAGCAGCAAGCAGAACCTCGCCGAACTGGGAGCGACGCTGACTACCGGCGACCAGCGGGCGAGATACCTCAAGGAAGTCGACCGTTACAAGGGCGAAAAGGAAGCGATCATGCCCGAGGCAAGAAAGCTGGAGGAGCAATCCAAGGCGGCCGAGGAAAAGAGCGAGGCGTCGATGCACGTGCATCATCGCTGGGCGCAGGCGATGACACTGATCCAGATCGCGATCGCGCTGGCGGCGATTACCATCCTCACGCGCAACCGGGGCTTGCAGGTCGTCGCTTATTTCACCGCCGGCGCCGCAATGATCATCGGCGCGCTCGCGCTGCTTCATATCTAGCGGCGCGAGCCACCCGGCGAGGGGGCCCCACGCGAAGCGTGGGGATCGACGGGGAATTGCGAGTAGCGGCGCGAGCCTCCCGGCGAGGGGCCCCGCGTAGCGGGGCTCGACGGGGAATTGCGAGTCGACGCTAGCGGCCGACCCGCGACGCTTCCCATTCACGAGCGGGTAGAGGAGGCCGCGGCGCGAGCCTCCCGGCGTCGCCAGTCGCCCCGCGTAGCGGGGATCGACGGGGAATTGCGAGTCGACGCTAGCGGCCGACCCGCGACGTTTCTCATTCATGAGCGGGTTGAGGAGGAAGCGGCGCGAGCCACCCGGCGTCGCCAGTCTTCACCAGCGGGTTGAGGAGTCTAAGCTGCGAGAACCCAACGCCGGTACGCTATACGGCGCCGCTGCGCCTTACGCTCCGGCGTCAGCCCAGGTTTCGCAGCTCCCGCAGCGCAACCGAGAGCATCGCGGCGTCGATGGGTGCGGCGGTCCGCAGTTCTCCCAGCAATTGCGCGGCGCGCTCGATACCGCGCCGGTTGCGATCCTGCCAGGCCGCGATCAGACCGTCCGGCGCGGCGATGTCGCCGCCGCCCACAATGACCTCGCCGGTAATCGTTCTCTGCAGACCGGACAGGTCATCGAGCATTGCGCCTTTGGCAAGCATCTGCCAGTGCGCCTGAGCCGGTAGCGCGACGATCATCTCCCGCAGCCACGGCAAACCAAGACGTGTCGCGAGATCGAAGTAGATCTCGGCCACGAGCTCAACCGGCCGCTGCGTGCTGTCGGCCACTTCGACGATGTCGAGCGTCGCGTAGAGCGTGTCGAACGTGACCACGCGTTCGGCCAGCTCGCGCGACACCCCTTGCGCGACGTAATGTGCTACCGCCGTCTCGATGCGCGCACGGTCCGCTTCGTCGAGAAGCTGCGGCAGACGCGTCGCCAGCGCGTCGACCCGCGCCGCTAAATGGGTGATGGTCGCGCCCATGTCCTCGCTGAGCCTGCGCGAGCGCAGAAACCACGTCGTGCCGCGGTCGATCAATCGCGCGGTGTCGATCAGCATCGCCGATTGCACCGCGTCGTCGACCTTGTTGTCGAGCGCCTCGATCTGCTGCCAAAGCGTGACGAAGCCGAAGATTTCGCGATTGAGCAGATAAGCGCGGACAATCTCGTGCGGTTTGCCACCGGTCGTCTCCAGCAACCGATGCACGAAGGTGCTGCCGACGCGATTGATCATGCTGTTGGTCACGTGCGTAGCGATGATCTCGCGCTTGAGCGGGTGTCGCGCCATATATGTCGCGTAACGCTCGCGCAGCGCCTTCGGGAAATAGCGCGCCAACGCCGTCTCGACCCATTCGTCGTCGGGCAGCGTCGACACCAGCAGCTCGTCGTAGAGCCAGATCTTGCTGTACGCGAGCATGACGGCGCGCTCGGGGCTGGTGAGTCCGATGCTCTTGGCGCGCCGCTCGGCAATCTCTTCGTCCGAGGGCAGGAACTCCAGCGTGCGATTCAGCTTGCCGGCCTTTTCCAGGTACTGGATAAAACGCTGCTGCGCGTCGAGCAGCTGCGGCGCGATGCGGCCGGTGACCGACAACGCCTGCGTCTGGAAGTAGTTGTCGCGCAGAACCAGCGAGGCAACGTCGTCGGTCATTTCCACGAGCAGCGCATTGCGCTGCTTCTCGGTCAACTCGCCGTCGGTGATTGCGAGCCCGAGCAGGATCTTGATATTGACTTCGTGGTCGGAGGTGTCGACGCCGGCGGAGTTGTCGATCGCATCGGTATTGATGCGCCCACCCGCCAAGGCGTACTCGATCCGTCCGAGCTGGGTGCAACCCAGGTTGCCTCCCTCCGCGACCACCTTGCACTTCAGCTCCCGCCCGTTGACGCGCAGCGCGTCGTTGGCGCGGTCGCCGACCTGCGCGTGCGATTCTCTTTGCGCCTTGACGTAGGTTCCGATGCCGCCGTTGTAGAGAAGATCCACCGGCGCCTTGAGGATCGCATTCACCAGCTCGATCGGCGCCAGCGCGTCGACGGTGATTCCGAGCGCCGCTTTCACCTGCGGCGTGACCACGATCGATTTGGCGCTGCGCGAATGAATGCCTCCGCCGGCGGAGATGAGCTTGGCGTTGTAATCGGCCCACGACGAACGCGGCAGCGCGAACATTCGCGCGCGCTCGTCGAAGCTCACCTCGGTGTCAGGATCGGGATCGAGAAAGATGTGCCGGTGATCGAAGGCCGCAAGCAGCTTGATATGCCGCGACAGCAGCATCCCGTTGCCGAACACGTCGCCCGACATGTCGCCGATGCCGGCAACGGTGAAATCGGTGGTCTGGGTATCGACGCCCATCTCGCGGAAGTGACGCTTGACCGACTCCCACGCGCCGCGCGCGGTGATGCCCATCGCCTTGTGGTCATACCCCGCTGACCCGCCCGACGCAAACGCGTCGCCGAGCCAGAAGCCGTACTCCTTGCTGATGCCGTTGGCGTAGTCCGAGAACGTCGCCGTACCCTTGTCGGCGGCGACCACGAGATACGGGTCGTCAGGGTCGTGTCGTTTCACTTGCGGCGGCGGCACGATCTTCTCGCCGACGCGGTTGTCGGTAATGTCGAGCAGTCCGCGCAGATAGTCCTGGTAGCAGGCGACGCCTTCCTTAATGTAGGACTCGCGGTTGGACGGCGGGGGCGCGCGCTTGAGAACGAAGCCGCCCTTCGACCCCACCGGCACGATGACCGTATTCTTGACCATCTGCGCCTTGACCAGCCCCAGAACTTCGGTCCGGAAATCCTCCGGCCGGTCCGACCAGCGCAATCCGCCCCGCGCCACCTTTCCACCGCGCAAATGCGCACCCTCGAAGCGCGGCGAGTACACAAAAATCTCGAACATCGGCTTCGGCTCGGGAAGGCCGGGCACTTTTGACGGGTCGAACTTGAACGACACGAAACTCTTGCGCAGGCCGGCGGCGTCGCGGCGCCAGAAGTTGGTGCGCGTCGTCGCGAGGATCATGGCGAGGTACTGGCGCAGCACCCGATCCTCGGACAGATTCTCGACCTGCTCGAGCGCAAGCTCGATCTCGCGCACCTTGTCCGCGGTCTTGGCGCCCGCGCCGGCGATACCGTCGGGATCGAACCTGATCTTGAACAGGTCGACAAGAATGCGCGCGATATACGCGTGCGACGCCAGGGTCGCTTCGATGAACGCCTGCGACAGTGGAAATCCGATTTGGCGGAGATACTTTGCGTACGAGCGCAATATCACGATCTCCTGCGCCGGCAATCGAGCCGCAAGCACCAGGCGGTTGAAATCGTCGTTCTCGACTTCACCGCGGAAGACCCGCCCGAATGCTTCCTCGAATACCGCGTGCAGCGCATCGATCTCGACTTCGGTGTCGGCGATTCCCGACTGCATTCCAAGATCGTGCATCCATATCGGCGGCGAGCCTTCGGGCGTCACGCGATACGGGCGCTCGTCGAGGACTTTCAGGCCCATGTGTTCCAGCATCGGCAAACTGTCGGAGAGTGTCACCGGCGCGCCAAGATGGTAGAGCTTGAAGCGTAGCGTTCCGGGCGTGGCCTCGAGCGGCCGATACAAGGACATGCCCAGCGGCTCGGCTTCGGAGAGTTTCGCCACCACCTGAATGTCGGGGACCGCGGCCCGGGCGGCGAAATCCTCGCGGTACGCTGCGGGAAAAGCAGCGCCGAATTGCCGGGCAAGCTCGTTGCCGCGAGCCTCTCCCACAGCCTCGATCAGCGCCTGTTTCAGATCGTCGGTCCAGCGCCGCGCGACGGCGGCGAGCCTTGCTTCGAGTTCGCGAACGTCGAAGCTCGGAATCTTTCCCGGTATCGTGCGAACGGTGATCAGAATACGGGCGAGCGCGGATTCCGACAGATGCACATTGAATTCGGAGCTGCTCCCCTTGAAGGCCTGGGTGAGTATGGTCTGCCACTTCTGGCGCAGCTCGGTCGTGTAATTCTCCCGTGGCGCGTAGATCAGGCACGACAAAAAGCGCTCGAAGGGGTCGCGACGCACGAACAGCCGGAAACGCTGCCGCTCGCCCAGATGCAGGATACCCATCGCGGTATGCAGCAGATCGTCCTCGGTGATCTGGAACAGCTCGTCGCGGGGGTAGTTCTCGAGAATGTTGGTCAGCGACTTGTCGGCGTGGCTTCCGGGGACCAACCCCGCGCGCGCGACGACGTTGGCGACCTTCCGCCGAAGCAGCGGAATGTCCGACGGCTTGGCGCTGTACGCGGTCGACGTGAACAGTCCCAGAAACCGATCTTCTCCGCAGACCTCTCCCTTGGCGTCGAAGCGCTTGACCGCGATGTAGTCGAGATAGCCTGGCCGATGGACCGTCGAGCGCGAGGTCGACTTGGTCACCACCAGCAGTTCGGGCCGCCGGGCATAGGCTTTCACTTCTGGCGGCAGCGCCGCGAAACTCGTCGCGACTTCCTTGGTCTCGCCTTCGCGCAGGATACCCAGGCTCGACCCGGCGACGATCTTCAACGCGTCCTCGCCGTTCTGCACCACCAATTCGTGGCAGCGATAGCCAAGAAACGTGAAGTGATTGTCGGCCAGCCAGGCGAGAAATGCCTTGCCCTCCGACAGCTCATCCGCAGGCAGCGGCGGCGGCCGCTTGTCGGTATCGGCGAGTATCACCTGCAGCCGATCGCGCATCGCCGGT
>DASZZK010000505.1:0-4253 GCA_035544975.1 Casimicrobiaceae bacterium
TGCGGGGCGAGCACCGCCTCACCCATGCCTACTTTATCGACGTGCCGAATTTCGCGCGTCCGTTCGTGCTCTCCGACGCGGTGCTGAACATCGCACCGACGCTCGCCGCAAAGCGTGAAATCGTCCTGAACGCGATCGAGCTGGCGCGAGCCGTGGGCATGACCGTGCCGCAGGTGGCAGTGCTGGCGGCGGTCGAAGGCGTCACCGCGGCCCTGCCGGCGACGGCCGACGCGGCCGCGCTTGCCAAAATGGCGATTCAGGGCCTGATCAACGGCGCAGTCGTCGAGGGACCCCTGACCGTCGACAGCGCGCTATCCGCTTCCGCGGCGCGCGCCAATGGCATCGAATCCAAGATCGCCGGCCAGGCCGATGTGCTGATCGTGCCCAGCCTCGAGTCGGGCGCGATGATGTTGCAAATGCTGACCGCCATGTTCGGCGCGCTCGCTGCCGGCGTAGTGCTCGGCGCCAAGATCCCTGTCGTTCTCGCCAGCCGCAGCGATACCATGGAAGTGCGCATGGCCTCGTGTGTCCTGGCGTCGCTGGTCGCACATTCGATGCGCGTCGTCGAAAAGCAGCCCGCCGCTGCCGCCGAAACCGGCGTTCGCGTCGCGGCCTGAACGGTAGTGCGCGCGTTGCGCGCTGATCGCTGATCGCTGCATGATGGCGCGCTCGTACCGCGCCATGTCCGCCCCATGTCTTCCCTAGCGCTGAAACTTTTCCCATTTCTGTCATGGCGCGACCTCATTACGCGCTTGACGCTGCGAGCCGATCTCCTGGCAGGACTGGTCGGCGCACTGCTCGTGTTGCCGCAAGCCGTGGCATTCGCGACGCTCGCCGGCGTGCCTCCGGAGTACGGCCTGTACGGGGCGATGCTGCCGGCGGTGGTCGGCGCCCTCTGGGGATCTTCGTCGCACCTTGTGTCCGGTCCGACCAACGCCACCTCGCTGATGGTTTTCGCGATGCTGGGCGCGCTGGCGACGCCTTTTTCGCCGGACTATATCCGACTGGTGCTGACCTTGAACCTGATGATCGGCCTGATCAAGCTCGGCTTGGGCGTCGCCCGGCTCGGTGCCCTGGTCAACTTTATTTCAACGACGGTCATCCTCGGCTTTACCGCGGGCGCGGGGCTGCTCATCATCGCCGCGCAGCTGCGCAACTTCTTCGGCCTGGCCGTCGCTCAGGAACCGAGCTTCGCCGGAGCGATCTCGACCTTTTTCACTCATCTCGGAGGCATCGACCGCTGGGCCGCGGCCGTCGGCGCCGTCACATTGGTCGCGGCACTTGTGAGCAAGCGTCTGGTGCCGCGCATACCGTACATGCTCGCCGGCATGATCGTCGGCAGCGCCTTCGCCTACGCTCTGGCGCGCGCCGGCGTGGCGCAGGTGACGACCATCGGTGCGCTGCCTTCCGCCATTCCCGGTCTGTCGCTGCCGGATTTCTCCGCCGGTACCTGGCGCATGCTTGCGCCGGCGGCACTCGCTCTGACGCTGATCGGGCTGACCGAGGCGGTGTCCAGCGCGCGGGCGGTCGCGGCGCGCTCCGGCGAGCGCATCGATGGCAACCAGGAGTTCATCGGTCAGGGCCTGGCCAACATCGCGGGCGCGTTCACCTCGTCATACCCGACTTCGGGGTCGTTCAACCGCAGCGGTGCCAATTTCGAAGCCGGGGCGCGCACGCCGCTGGCCGCCATATTCTCCGCCGGATTTCTGCTGCTCATATTGCTGTTCGTCTCGCCGCTGGCGGCATACATTCCCCTGGCCGCCATGGCGGCCTTGCTGTTCATGGTCGCCTGGGGCCTGATCGACTTCGACCTCATTCGCGCCACCGTGCGCGCGAGCCGCAGCGAAACGCTGGTGCTCGTGGTCACATTCCTGTCGACCCTGTCGCTGCAGCTCGAATTCGCGATTCTGGTCGGCGTGCTGTGTTCGCTGCTGGTGTATCTCCATCGGACCACGCACCCGGCGATTCACGCCGTGGCGCCGGATCCTTCGTCGCCGCAGCGCCGATTCGTGCCGGTGACAGCCAAGACCCTCGTGGAGTGTCCGCAACTCGCGCTGGTGCGCGTCGACGGCTCCTTGTTTTTCGGCGCGGTGGACCATGTGCACGAGGCGCTGCTCCGCGTGCGCGCGGCAGCTCCGGCCAGAGCTCACCTGCTGCTTATCGGCAGCGGCATCAATTTCGTCGACGTTGCGGGCGCCGAGCTGCTGGTGCGGGAGGCGCAGGCTCAGCGGGACCGTGGCGGCGCGCTATACCTCTGCAGTCTGAAGCCGGCGGTGACGACCATGCTGGAGCGTGGTGGCTACCTGGACCGCCTCGGCCGCGACCATGTCTTCGCGACCAAGAGCGCGGCCGTTCAGGCAATCTATTCGCGCCTCGATAGCGCGATTTGCCGCACGTGCACGGCCAGGATCTTCGTCGAGTGCCAGACGTTTCTTCCCGACGGGACTGCCCGCGCTTAGAGCGCAGACCGGTGAGGGCGGGCTCGCGCCGCGGCCTCCGTTACTGTCGACGAAGTACCAACGGTCGAGTTGTCGGCCGCCCAGCAATTCCCCGTCGATCCCCACGCTTCGCGCGGGGCGACCGGCGACGCCGGGTGGCTCGCGCCGCTATTTTGGCCGCACGCAGTCCACGTAATAGCGAAGCTTCCCGGCATCGCTGGTCTCGACCAGGCCGTGGATATCGGTGTCGAATCCCGGAAACTGCTGGTTGAAGTTGCGCGCGAACTGCAGGAATTGGACGATGGTGCGGTTGAAGCGCTCGCCTGGAATCAGCAGCGGAATGCCGGGCGGATAAGGCGTCAGCAGCACGCTGGTCACGCGGCCTTCGAGCTGGTCGATCTCGACGCGGTCGATCTCCCGATGCGCCATGCAGGCGAACGCATCCGATGGCTTCATCGACGGCTGCATGTCCGACAAATACATCTCGGTCGTCACCCGTGCCACATCGTGCGCCTTGTACATGTCGTGAATCTGCTGGCAGAGCTCGCGTAAGCCCACGCGCTCGTATTTCGGCTGCTGCGCGCAGAACTCGGGCAGGATCTTCCACAGCGGCTGGTTCTTGTCGTAGTCGTCCTTGAACTGCTGCAGCGCGCTGACCAGTGTGTTCCAGCGGCCCTTGGTAATGCCGATGGTGAACATGATGAAAAAAGAATAGAGGCCCGTTTTTTCGACGATGACGCCGTGCTCGGCCAGGTACTTGGTCACGATCGACGCCGGTATGCCGGTCTTGGCGAACTTGCCGGAGACGTCCAGCCCGGGCGTGATCACCGTCGCTTTTATCGGGTCGAGGATGTTGAAGCCCGATGCGAGCTCGCCGAAACCGTGCCATTTTTCGTTGGCTTTGAGCATCCAGTCATCGCGCTTGCCGATACCTTCGGCGGCGAGCTTTTCGGGGCCCCAGACCTTGAACCACCAATCCTTGCCCCATTCGTCGTCGACCTTGCGCATCGCGCGCCGGAAGTCAAGCGCCTCCATGATCGACTCCTCGACCAGCGCCGTTCCTCCCGGAGCCTCCATCATCGCCGCCGCTACATCGCACGAAGCGATGATCGCGTACTGCGGCGAGGTCGAGGTGTGCATCAGGTAGGCCTCGTTGAAGATGTGGCGGTCGAGCTTGCGGGTCTCGGATTCCTGGACGATGATCTGCGAGGCCTGAGATATCCCGGCCAGCAGCTTGTGCGTCGAGTGCGTCGCGAAAATGATCGCTTCCTTGCTGCGCGGCCGGTCCTTGCCGATGGCATGCATGTCCTTGTAGAACTCGTGGAACGCCGCGTGCGGCAGCCAAGCCTCGTCGAAATGCAGCGTATCGATGCTGTCGCCGAGCGTCTGCTTGAGCATTTCGACGTTATAGGCGATGCCGTCGTAGGTGCTCTGGGTGATGGTGAGAATGCGCGGCTTCTTGTTCTTGGCGGCGCGGGCGAACGGGTTGGCTTCTATCTTCTTGCGTATGTTCTCCGGCTTGAATTCGTCGAGCGCGATCGGTCCAATGATACCCAGATGATTGCGCTTCGGGGTGAGGAATACGGGGATCGCGCCGGTCATCGTGATCGCGTGCAGGATCGAGACGTGGCAGTTGCGGTCGACGACGACGATATCGTCCGGCGCGACGTTGGCATGCCAGACCATCTTGTTCGACGTCGACGTGCCGTTGGTGACGAAAAAACAGTGGTCGGCGTTGAAGATACGCGCCGCGTTTCGCTCCGACGCGGCCACTGGACCGGTGTGGTCCAACAGCTGGCCGAGCTCGTCGACCGC
>DASZZK010000506.1:0-4138 GCA_035544975.1 Casimicrobiaceae bacterium
GAACGGCCTGTTGCGCAACGATGTCGCCGCTATCGGCTTTATCGATCATG
This sequence comes from Casimicrobiaceae bacterium, assembly GCA_035544975.1. Lineage (GTDB taxonomy): Bacteria > Pseudomonadota > Gammaproteobacteria > Burkholderiales > Casimicrobiaceae > PALSA-1003. The sequence continues at coordinate 51 of DASZZK010000506.1, forward strand.
TAGTGCAGGGTGGCGCCGGTTTCGGTTTCGCCGTGAATGATGGCCCAGTTCACGGGCACCCGTCCGCGATATTTCGGCAGCAGCGAGCCGTGCATGTTCAGCGCGCCTTTGGGAGGCAAGGCGATCAACGCTCGCTTGAGCATCGACCGGTAGTAGAACGAGAACAGGAAGTCGGGTTTGCACACGGCAACCTGCTCCACGACGTCGGCTGCACTCGGATCGGCAGGCGAAATCGTTGGAATATCGTATTCGGCGGCGGTACTCGCGACGCTGTCGAACCAGATCGTCTCGGCCGGGTTGTCCTCGTGCGTCAGCACCAGCGGCACCTCGACGCCGGCGGCGATGAGTGTGCGCAGGCAGCGCACGCCGACGTTGTGATAGCCGAAAACGACGGCCCGGGTCATTGCGGGTGCGCTGTATCGTCGCGCTTCTTTTCCAGCAATGCCTGGATGGTGAAGCGCGGTCGTTCACGCACCTGCTGATAGATGCGGCCGACATACTCACCGACCAGGCCCAGCCCGAATAGCAACATGCCGACGAGAAAGAAGGCCAGGATATCGCGGTCCCACAGCGTCGCGAGTCCTTCGCGCCAGCCGGAAAGGATGAGTCGCTCGATAATGACGATCAAGTACGCGACCACCGCTGCGGCCGACACCAGCATGCCGAACATCGAAAACATCTGCAGCGGCACCAGCGAAAATCCGGTGATGAGATCGAAATTCAGCCGCATGAGCTTGTAAAGCGAATATTTCGACTCGCCGGCCACGCGCTCCGCGTGCTCGACCTCGACCTCGGTCGGATTGTGCGCATAGGTATAGGCGAGGGCCGGAATGTAGGTGCTGACCTCGCGCGACGCGGCGACCGCGCGCACGATGTCACGGCTGTACGCGCGCAGCATGCAGCCCTGATCGGTCATCTTGATGTGGGTAATGCGCTGGCGAACGCGGTTCATCGCTTTGGAGGCGACGTGTCGCCACCATGAATCCTCGCGCGTGCGGCGCACGCCGCCGACGTAGTCGTGGCCGGCATCCATGGCGCTCAACAGCTTGCCGATTTCCTCCGGGGGGTTCTGCAAGTCGGCGTCGAGGGTGACGATGCGCTCGCCACGGCAATGCTCGAATCCGGCGATGATGGCCATGTGCTGGCCGTAATTGGCGTTGAACAGAATGACCCGGGTGACTTCCGGGTGCTTGAGAAACTGGTCCTTGAGCATCGCCGGCGAGCGGTCCTGGCTCCCGTCGTTGACGAACAGCACCTCATAGGAGATGCCCAGCTTGTCCAGCGCCGGGTACAGACGAGCGAATAGCGCCTGCAAGCCGGGCTCCTCGTTGTAGACGGGAATGACGACCGACAGCTTTGGAGCGGAGACGCTCATCGGCGTTGCCATATCAGCTCGCAGTCCTTTTCCCGGCGGCGATGACTTCCGCCGCCGCGGCGCACACGCGGTCCACGTCGGCGTCGGTCATTGCGGCGTGCAAAGGCAGCGACACGGTTTCGCGGGAGATGCGTTCGGTATTGGGGAACTGCCCTTCGTGGCCACCGTATTTTCGTCCCAGCGTGCACAGATGAAGCGCTTCGTACGACACTCCGCTGCCGATGCCCCGTCCTTCGAGTGTATCGCGGAACTGTTTGCGGTCGATCGACAGGCGATCGAGCGGCAGGAGCACGCAAAACATGTTCCACGAATAGCCTTCGTCGTCCGGCGTCGCCGGTTTCGGCGGCAGGACACAGGGCGGATCGGTCGCAAAGCGTGCAAAGTAACGGTCGGCAAGCCCACGCCGCCGCGTTAGAAATTCCGACAGGTGCCCGAGCTGCTCCACGCCGATGCGTGCGTTGACGTCGGGCATGTTGAATTTGCCGCCGGGAAATGCGACGTCGCGCGTGCGATCCTTCTGGTACTCGATGCCGTGAAAGCGCAGCACTTCGACCCGCTTTGCTTCCGACGCATCGTTGACCACCAGCGCTCCACCCTCGATCGAGGTGACATTCTTGTTCGGATGGAAGCTGAAGGTGACCAGATCGCCGAACGCACCGATGTTTCTTTTGTGCCACTGCGACCCGATCACGAGCGCGGCGTCCTCGATCACGCGCAGCTCATGTCGCCGCGCCAGCGCGAGCAGTGCGTCCATGTCGACCAGCGCGCCCGGATAATGCGTGGGAATGATCGCACGTGTGGCGGGTGTGATCGCGGCTTCGACCTGCGAGAGGTCGATATTGCGCGTGACGAGATCGCAATCCACGAACACCGGCCTGGCACCCACCTTGACGATCATGTTGAGAACGGTGAAAAAGCTCTGGGCGCCGGTAATTACCTCGTCGCCGGGCCCAATGTCGCAGAGCTGCAACGCGACTTCGATCGCCGCGGTTGCCGAGGTCAGCACCCGCGTCGGCCTGCCGCCGCAGAATGCCGACAACTCGTGCTCGAAGCGCTGCACCCACGGTCCGCTGGTGATCTGGCCGGAACGCAACACCTCCGCGACGCCGGCGATGGTCGGCTCGTCGAGCACGGGGCTGGCGAATTTGAGATAGCTCATTCGAGACTCGTTTGATATCTCATTTGGCAACTCATTTGACATCTCATCCGCTAACTGCGCGCCACGAGCCACACGCCAATGATGATGAAGCCGATGCCGGTCCAGCGTGCGGCGGTGAGCGCTTCGCCGAGCAGGTAATACGCGGCAATGGCGTTGATCACGTAGCCCACCGACAACAGCGGGTAAGCGATCGATACGGGAACACGCGACAGGCCAAGAATCCACACGATAAGGCTCACCCCGTAACAAGCGGCGCCGGCGATGAAATGCGGCTCGACCGCCATCCGGCCGAACTCGCCTATCCAGTTATCGCGTGTGAGCGTAATCACGCCCAGCGAGTTGGTGCCGGCCTTTAGCAGCAACTGCGCCGCTGCGTTCAGAAGCACGCCGACGATCAGGAATGAAAACCCTGGCCAGGTCATGCTACTGCCGGCTGACGATAACGCGACGCACGTCGCGGCCGAGCTCGCGCATGGGGACGCCTGCGTCTCGGAGACGCTGGTACTCGTCCGGCTGCATGATCGCGTACGCCTGCCCGGCTGCGTTCCAACGGCGCAGCCATTCAGCCTCGGTCGCGATCGCCTTGTCGGGCTCGCTGGCAATGCCCATCGCCAGTTCGTCGTAATGCTCCACCTGCGTCACGGTGCGGCCAAGGTAGTACGGCAAGGTCTGATCGTACATCCGGAAAGTGTAGAACGGGACGTCGGCGCGCAGCGGACCATTGGCCGCGACGATGCGCGAGACGATCGGACCGGTAGACCGCGCCTCCGCCAGGGTGTCGTGTCCGGTCAACACCAGCATCGCCGCAAGAAGCGCGGTCAGCGATACGCTCAGGACGGCCGCGGTTCGCTTGGCGGAGCGCAAATAGAAAAGGCCCAGCGCACCGCCGGCAAATGCGACCACGCAAGCGGTCTTCAGCCAGACGCCGTATTCGAGAAGCGGCTCGAGCGGCTGGCGCGCGTCCGCGAAACGGGCGGCAAGCGGCGCATAAGCGACGAGCGCGATCAACGCGATGACACCCGTGATCGCGACCAAGGGCAGCGTCAGCCGGGCAAGCGTGGATTGGGGCAGGACGGTCAGCTGCCAGCCGAGGGTCAGCGCCAGTGCGGGAAACATCGGCAGAATATAGGAGGGAAGCTTGGAGCCCGACACGCTGAAGAACACGAAAATGAATGCCGACCAGACCACCGCGAATCGCTGCCAGCTGAAGCCGTTGCGACCGACGGGCGCATCGGTCCACGTGCGGCGCGCGGTCCACAGGAACACCGTGAGCCACGGCAGGATGCCGGCAAGGAGGAAGGGGATGAAATACCACCACGCACCTTCGCGGTGTGCTTCGTTGGTCAGAAAGCGCGCGAAATGCTCGCGAATGAAAAAGAAATCGAAGAACTCGCCGTTGCGCAGGGAAACCGCAATGAACCAGGGCGCGGCGATCGCCAGGAAAACAAGCGAGCCGCCGATCAGATGCAGCCTGCGCCAAAGCGACCAGTCTCGCTGGAGCAGGGTATAGATCACCATCGACGCTCCGGGCAGCACTACGCCGATCAGCCCTTT
>DASZZK010000507.1:0-5544 GCA_035544975.1 Casimicrobiaceae bacterium
CAGATGAGCGCCCACACGTTGATCAGCATGATAGTCCCGAGCCAGGCGCCCACGCCGATGCCGGCCATGCCCTTCGAGAGCGTGAACGCAGGGATAAACTGATTGCCGAGCAAGGCAGCACCGGAGAGCCAGGTGACGACGGCGGCCCATCGAAAGTACAGCAGCGCGCGCGGTGCGACGTGCTTGGTGATGCCCGCCGCAGTGCCGTCGGCGGTTGCTGCCTTAAGTGCGGCGGCCTGGACGAAATTGAAGTAATACAGCAGGCCGATCCACATCACACCGGACAAAAAGTGCAACCATCGAGAAATCGCAGGAACCCAATCCATGGCGGCACTCCTTTAGGTAAGAAGGCTCTTGACGACGAAGTAAAGGACCGCGGTAAGCAGCACCCCGCAGATGACCGTTCCCCAAAGAGAATCTAGCGGATTCTTCATGATCTCCTCCCCCTGCGCTGCCATCCGGCGGAAACCGGGTGGCTGAAACTTTGGCTTGGTTACAGTGTCGTTGAAATTGTAGCAGGCGCGCAAGAAACAAGTAACGTCACTGTAGTTGGAGCCGCGGGGAAAACCGCAGTTCTGCGAATTCGCAGCTCCGCCGGCGTTTACCCCGGTCGGGTAGAATTTACCAGCCCGACCGGTCAATCAAAGGAGAATTCACCATGGCACAGCCGTTCACGCTCCCGCCTCTTCCGTTTGCCGAGGGCGCGCTCGCGCCCGTCATTTCGGCGCAAACCATTGGCTTCCATTACGGCAAACATCACAAGACGTACGTCGAGACCCTCAACAAGCTGGTCGCGGGGACGGAGTTCGAGGGGCAGTCGCTGGAGGCGATCATCAAAGCCACGGCAGGAAAGGCGGACAAGAGCGGCATCTTCAACAATGCCTCGCAAGCGTGGAACCACACGTTTTACTGGAACTCGCTGAAGCCCAACGGCGGAGGTCCTGCTCGCGGCACTCTTGCCCAGAAAATCGACGCTGCTTTCGGAAGCTACGCCAAGTTCAAGGCCGAGTTCGCGGACACCGCGGTGACGCAATTTGGCAGCGGCTGGGCCTGGCTGGTCGCGGACGCCGGCACGCTCAAGCTGGTCAAGACTGGAAATGCCGAGGACCCGCTCACCAAGGGCCAGACGCCGTTACTGACTATCGATGTCTGGGAGCACGCGTATTACCTCGATTACCAGAATCGGCGCCCTGATCACGTCAACGCCGTGATCGACAAGCTGCTCAACTGGGATTTTGCCGCCGCAAATCTGGACAAGGCGTAGTGCTTCGCCTTGGCTTGGCGCCGGTCCGGCCCTCAGCTTGTTGCTCCGTGACGATCGGAACATAATTGTCCCCTTTGATCGTGGAAGCCGATAGCGGTCGCAATGGCATTCAACCTGTTCCCCAAGCCACCGATCAAGGGTAAGCCGGGCGAGGCGAAGCCTCCGGAACCCAAAGCCCAGCCGGTCCCGGGCTCCAGACCTGTCGCGCGGTCGGCATCGGCACGCGAGCTTGCCGCTTCGGTCAAGACGCGCTTCAGCGGGACGGCGCCGCGGGGAGCGAACGAAACGGGGGCCGGGGAGCGTGAAATCACGCTCACGGGGCCTCACAGCATGATCGAATGGAGTCCGGCGGCGAACAAGAAAATCCAGGTCGGCGAGGCCAACCCTGGTTTGTGCGCGGATCTCGAAAATGCCGCGCTCCATTATGCCAACGGGCAGGCACCGCAGGCGCGCGAGGTGCTCGAAACGGGCATTGTCAGCGACGACGACACCAAGAACTCGCCACTGGCATGGCTGGCGCTGTTCGACCTGCTGCAGCGCGCGAACGATCGAGCCGCGTTCGACCAGCTTGCGTTGCGCTATGTGGTAGCGTTCGAGCGCTCGGCGCCGGCTTGGGAAGATCGCGGCGGGCACGTTCCCCCGGGGGCGCGGCCGGCCGCCGGCGGTTATGTCGGATTGACCGGTAAATTGGCGGCGGGGCATGCACAGCAGATCGCCGGCATGCTGGCGTCTTCGCTGAAGCAGCCGCAGATGCGACTCGATCTGGGCTCGATCACCGGCGCCGACGACGCCGGCGCAACGCTGCTGGCCAACGCCCTGGCGCAGCTTCGCAAGCGCCATTACCCTTTGGTTCTGCAACACCCGGAAAAAATACGCCGCGCCCTCGAGCAATCGGCAACCCAGGGTCGCGACGCGGCGGAGGGCTACTGGCTCCTGCTGCTGGAACTGCTGCAGTGGCAGCACGATTTCAAGGTGTTCGAGGATCGCGCAGTCGAATACGCGGTTGCGTTCGAAGTTTCGCCTCCGTCCTGGGAGCCGCCGCCGGACGCCGCGCTTGCTGCCGCGGAAGCCGAGGAGGCCGCCGCCCCCAGCGCCGCGCCGGAAAATGCCGACCAGCTTTGTTGGCACGGAGTGCTTGCCGGCTCCTCCGACCCGCAGCTCGCCAAGTTCCTCGTGTTTCGCGAGGGCCGTCATACCATTCCGATCGACATGAGCGCGGTCGATCGAATCGATTTTGTTTGTGCGGGTGCCTTTTCCAACGCGATCATTCGCGCGGAGTCGCAGCGCAAGGGCGTCCAGATCATCGGCGCGTCACCGATCATTCGCGCGCTGCTGTTGCTCATCGGCATTTCGCCGCGGCATTTCGTCAAGAAGGCGCAGTAAGCGCCGGCGACTCATTGCCCGAAATGCGGCGGCGTCGCGATCCGGCGTTACCGCGCGCCACGCAGGACATGCCAGTCAAGCGTTTGCGCGGCAGGTATTAAATACGCCTGCGTTGTTGAAATTACGGTTCCGCCGCCATCGGCGTCGAATTTCGCATCCATTCCGATCATGGAAATCTTTCACGGCACTACCATATTGTCGGTCCGGCGCGGCGCCAGCGTGGCGCTGGGCGGCGATGGCCAGGTGACTCTCGGCAACGTCGTCATCAAGTCGACTGCGCGTAAAGTTCGCCGGCTCTTCAACGACCGCGTTCTGGCCGGTTTTGCGGGCGCCACCGCGGACGCATTCACGCTGTTCGAGCGCTTCGAGGCGAAGCTCGACAAGCATCAGGGTCAACTGCAGCGCGCTGCGGTGGAACTGGCCAAGGACTGGCGCTCCGACCGCATCTTGCGCCGGCTCGAGGCCATGCTCGCGGTCGCCGACAACACTACCTCGCTGGTCATCACCGGCACGGGCGACGTGCTGGAGCCCGAGCACGGCATCGTCGCCATCGGCTCGGGGGGCGCATATGCACAGGCTGCTGCGCGAGCGTTGCTGAGCCACACCGAGCTTTCCGCGGCGGACGTCGTCAAGCAAGCGTTGACCATCGCCGGCGAGATCTGCATCTACACTAACCAGAATCACGTCATCGAAGTTCTGGATTAGGGCCTGATGGACGGCGGCACCCGAGACTACGACGTCGCCGTTCTCGGCGCGGGCCTCGTCGGCTTGTCGCTCGCCGCGTCGCTGGCGCGCGCCGGGATGCGGGTGGCGATCGTCGATCGCTCGAAAGTCGAGGCGGCCGCTCTTTCCTCGACCGATGAAGATTGGGATGCGCGCGTCTACGCCATCAGCCCGGGCAGCGTTACCTTCCTGAGCGGTATCGGCGCATGGCAACGGCTGCGAGCGGATCGTCTTTGCGCGATCGAATCGATGGACGTTCGTGGCGATGCGGGCGGCAGGCTCACTTTCTCGGCGTATGAGCTCGGCGAGCGGGCGCTGGCATGGATCGTGGAGAACCGGGAGATTCATGCCGCGCTTCTAGCTTGCGTTCGCGATACGCCGGGCATCGACGTGCTGGCGCCGCGAGCGCCGGCAAGCATCGCATTCAGCGCCGGTGCCGCGGAGTTGCGCTTCGATGGTGGCGACGCGCTATCGTCGCGACTGATCGTGGGGGCAGACGGTGTGCGATCGTGGACGCGAGCGCAGGCCGGGATGCACCACGATCCACGACCGTACGATCAGACCGCGGTGGTAGCCAATTTCGCCAGCGAACGCGCGCATCGCGGCCGCGCCTTCCAGTGGTTCTTGCCCGACGGCGGCGTGCTCGCCTGGCTGCCCCTTCCGGGCCGCCGGATCTCGATGGTCTGGTCGGCGCCCGAGCCGCTCGCGCATGAGTTGCTCGCGCTCGATGGCGGAGCGCTGGCGGAGCGAGTCGCGTTGGCGGGCGCGCGGGCGCTGGGCGGGCTGACGACGATCACTGCGCCGGCGTCCTTTCCGCTGTCCCTGCTCAGGCTGCCGTCGGTGATCGCGCAACGCCTGGCGCTGGTGGGAGACGCGGCGCACGGCGTACATCCGCTGGCGGGTCAGGGGGTCAATCTCGGCTTCGGCGATGCGGCCGCGCTGAGCTCCATATTGTCCGACCGCGGCACCGTCCGCGATCCGGGGGCGTCGCTGTTGCTTCGGCGCTATGCGAGGCGTCGTCTCGAGCCGGTGTCGGCGATGCAGGGCGTCACCGATGGATTGGTGCGCCTGTTCGGCAGCCGGTCACCGTGGATCGGCGCGCTGCGCAATCGCGGCATGAGCCTGGTCGGATCCGTCGGACCGCTCAAGCGACTGCTGGCGCAACCAGCGCTGCGGTAAACTGTCCAATCGCCACCCATGTTTCCGGAGTCGCCGTAATGCGAACCGTTTTGCGTCAGTTATCAGTCGCCGGCTTGTGCCTGGCGCTTGCGGTGCCACTGTCGGCCCAGGACGCGACGAAGTCCGACGCCGCTGTCAGGGAGCTCGCCGCGGTCAAACAAGCGCTGGAAGCGAAATTCCCCGGCGCACCGATCAGAAACGTGTCCAGATCGCCGTACTTCGGGCTTTACGAGGCACAGCTCGACGATCGCATGTTGTACACCGACGGCAAGGTGAACTACGTGATTGTCGGCTCGGTGTACGACACCGCGACCAGAACCAATCTCAGCGAGCAGCGCATGAGGCGGATGAACCGCGTCGCGTGGGATTCCCTGCCGCTGGAGCTCGCGATCAAGAAAGTCAAGGGCGACGGATCGCGCAAGCTGGCGATTTTTTCCGACGCCGATTGTCCGTATTGCAAGCGCCTCGAGACCGAGATGAAGGGTCTCGACAACGTGACCATCTACACTTTTTTGTTTCCGATCGATCAGTTGCACCCTGATTCTGCGCGCAAATCCGCGATGATCTGGTGCTCGCCCGACAGGGTCAAGGCATGGGACGAATGGTTCGACGCCGGCAAGCTGCCCGACAACAAGGGCGACTGCGTGACGCCGATCGCGCAAACCGCGGTGCTCGGCCAGAAGTACAACGTCAACGCGACGCCGACGCTGGTATTCGCGGATGGCTCGATCACTCCGGGAGCGCTGCCGCTGGACCGGATCGAGGCGGAAATGAAACAGGCAGCCGCCGAAGTCAAAAAACTGCCCACGGCGCGGAAGTAACACAAGAGCAAGCGCGCAAGAACGCGATCCCGGACAACGCAAGGGGATAAAACATGGCAATACTCGACTTCATCAAAAAACAGTTCATCGACATCATCGAATGGACTGACGATTCGCGCGACACGCTTTCCTATCGCTTCCCGGACGAGGACAAGGAAATCAAGCGCGGCGCAC
>DASZZK010000508.1:0-3504 GCA_035544975.1 Casimicrobiaceae bacterium
ACAGCGGCTGGCGCTGTTCGACTACGCGCTGAAGACACAGGCCGCCGCACTGAGACGTATCACCGATTCGCTCGGCGGCTCATCGGCGTGAGCAGGCCTTCATCCTTGAAGTTGCGCCGCGCCGGCGCCTGCGATAGGGTCGGCGAGGAAGACGCGAGAGCGTCGCGCTGTCCCTGATATGGCAGAGACGCCAACAGCGATCCCGCAGCCTGTGCATCGTATCGTCATCGTCGGCGGCGGTGCCGGCGGTCTGCCGCTGGCGACCGCGCTGGGCGACAAGCTCGGCGACAAAAACAAGGGACGCGCCGATATCACGCTCGTCGATCGCTTCGAAACGCATCTCTGGAAGCCTTTGCTGCACGAAGTCGCGGCCGGAAGAATGGATGCCGCCGCCCATGACGTCGACTATCTGGCCCTGGGGTATTGGCATCATTTCCGTTTTCGGCAAGGCGCCGTCGTCGCCCTCGACCGGGCGCGGCGCAAGCTGACATTGGGAGCCGTGGACGACGACGAGGGCAAACTGATGTTGCCCGAGCGCGTGCTGGCGTACGACACCCTGATTCTGTGTATCGGAAGCACGACCAATGATTTCGGCGTGCCCGGCGTTGCCGCAAACGCAATTTCGCTCGACACCGCGCTCGACGCCGACCGCTTTCACCGCCGGTTGCTGGCGGCATGCGTTCGCGCCGACGACGAGGCGGCGCAGGGCAAGCCCGCGCATGTCGACATCGTGATCATCGGCGCGGGAGCCACCGGCGTCGAGCTCGCGGCCGAGATTCGCCAGACCACTCGCGCGCACGTTGGCTACGGCCTGGACAAGCTCGACCCGGAAAAGGATATCCGGTTGACGTTACTCGAGGCTGCGCCGCGCATCCTGCCGCAACTCGGCGAACACATAGCGGAAGCCGCGACCCAGCTTCTTGCCAGTCTCGACGTCTCCGTGCGCGCCGCCGAACGCGTCACCGCCGTCGATGCCGGCGGAGTACACGCCGCCAACGGAGGGTTTTTGCCAGCCGATCTGGTGGTTTGGGCGGCGGGCATTCAGGCTCCTGCCGTGCTCGCTTCGCTGGACGGCCTCGAAGTCAATCGTTTGCATCAATTGGTGGTGACCGAAACCCTGCAAACGACGCGCGACCCGGACATCTTTGCGTTCGGAGACTGTGCCGCGTGCCCTTGGCTCGGTGAAGGCAAGGAGGGGAGGCTGGTGCCACCGAGGGCGCAGGCTGCGCACCAGCAGGCGTCGCTGCTTCGCCGCAGCATGCTTGCGCGGCTGGCGGGCAAGCCGCTGCCGGTATTTCGCTTTCGTGACTTCGGGTCGCTGGTCTCGCTCGGCGAGCTCTCCGCCGTCGGCAACCTGATGGGCAGGCTGATCGGAGGCAGCATGTTCATCCAGGGACTGATCGCGCGGGGGATGTACGCCTCGCTCTACAAGCTGCACCAGCTCTCGATACACGGCTATGTTCGTGTCGCGTTCGACACTGTCGGTCGTTTCCTGCGCCGGCGAATGGAGCCACGCGTGAAACTACATTAGCTGCCGCATCGGCCGCTGGTTTTGCTTTCGGTCGCCTCGTATTGCGCCGGTTTTGCTGATTGCCTCGCCGGAGGAGCGATATACTTCGGCGTCTTTCAAGAAAGACGGCAGAAACGATGCAATCAGAACTGCTTTCGGCCACCATTCTGCTGATCCTGGTGATCGACCCCTTCGGCAACGTGCCGCTGGTGGTGAGCGCGCTTGCCGCGATGCCGGGACCGCGTCGCATGCGCGTGGTCTTGCGCGAGTGTCTGATCGCCTACGCGGTGCTGCTGGTGTTTCTGTTCGGCGGCCATGCGTTCCTGGACCTGATGCACCTGTCGGAAACCTCGCTGTCGATCGCGGGTGGACTAATCCTGTTTTTGATCGCGCTGAGAATGGTATTTTCACATCCCGACGGCATCTTCGGTGATACCGTCGGTTCCGAACCCTTCATCGTTCCGCTGGCGATACCCGCGATTGCCGGGCCGTCCGCGCTCGCGACGGTGATGCTCATGGGCTCGCGCGATCCGACCCAGCTCGGCGTATGGGCGGCCGCGCTGACCGGCGCCATGGTCGTCTCGACGCTCGTGCTGCTCGCCGCCGATCCCTTGCAGCGGCTGCTGGGCGAACGTGCGGTGCGCGCCTTCGAGCGGCTCATGGGATTGGTTCTGACCGCGGTTGCGGTGGAGATGCTGCTCGACGGAATCAAAAGCATTGCGGCACAGTTTCGCGGCTAGTTCGACCGGAGCAAGCGATAGCGACTAACGCGGCGGACCGGTAATCACCCGTGTGCGGGACCAGCCCGTTCGCATCGTGCACTGGGCGAGGGTACTGGCCGAGTGGTCGCAGCACTACTGACTTTTCGTGGGCGCACCAGCAAGGACAGCGGCCACGCCTTCCGGGTTGATGTTGAAGGCCAAGAATGTCAACGGCACAGCGCCCGGGTTTCCCCACTGATGTACAAGACCGAACGGTTCGTAGATCAAAGAACCGGGTGTCTTGGTCTCCATCTTACCTTCGACCGTATTTGCGCCCGTTCCAGAGATGATGTAATAAAGCGCCGCTCCTGATCGATGGTGCGGCGCGTTGGACGGCATCTCCGCCGGAAAGGTAACTCGCGTCAAGTTGAGGTCATAACGGCCTGGCCTCAGCGCGGGAAGAGGTGCTACGGTTCGATAGAGCTCTTGCACGACGGCGGGTTGCGCTTCGAGCGGTTTATCGAGATCCGCGGTCGGGGCGAGCAGGAAGTGAAGAGCGGTCGAAGGCCCACCGTCACCCGCCTTCAGCGTAGCTGCATCACCGCTGGCGATAAACAAGCCCTCACCCGGGCTTAATGTCTTGACCTCTCCACCGATCGAAACCTCGGTCGACCCCGAGACCTGGTAAAGGATACCGTTGGTCGAAGAGACGCTGCTGCTTGCCCCTGAAGGAATGGTGACACTCACTGCCTTGAAGTGAACCGGCGACTCCCCGACCGTCGGCAACTTGGTTGAGGCCACTACCGTTCGCGCAGTTGCGGGTGCAGCGGGTGGGGTTTGTCCTGCGGCAGGGGCGGCGAGTGTCGCCGCGCAAACCAAGAAACTCCCAATTGTTGTGGACCGCATGTGGCTTTCCTTTGATCAGTTCGTCCTCAATCAAAAGGAGCTTGATTGGCGGGAGAAATCGGTACTGCCCACCGTGGTTAGTCTACGCCAGTACGCTGCGTCGTCAGAGCTCAGGCTAACGCCGGTATTTATCCTTCCACCAACTCATGCCGGGCGCAGCCAGCCATTTTCGCGCTGCACGGCACCCGAGCGCTCGAGTTCGTCGAGCAGCATTTTGGCAAGTGCCGCCGCAGGGAGGCGGAAAAAACGCTGGTTGAACTCGCGATAGATATCGATGCGATCGATATAGGCCGGCAGCTCGGCGACGGCAAGCCGCTGCTTGTCCAGCAACGCGAACGTGAGAACAGACTTGAGCGCATGTCGCGCCACGCGCAGCGTATCGGCCTC
>DASZZK010000509.1:0-1594 GCA_035544975.1 Casimicrobiaceae bacterium
GCAATCCCGACTGGCTTGTTCGATCAGCGCGCGCTCGACCGCTTTCTGACCCGTCTCTTTTCGATGCCGGGCCGCAGCAACGACTTTCGCGAGCTCGAGCACAAGCTGTTCGTGATCGCGACCAATCTCGACACCGGGGCGTCGACGACCTTCGGCGGCCCCGGCTTCGACCACGTTCCCATCACCAGTGCTCCACCGGTCGACATCGACGGTGCGCACTATGTCGACGGAGCGCTGAACAAGACTTTGCACGCTTCCGTGGCTTTGGATGCCGGCGTACGCTTGCTCCTTTGCGTCAACCCGCTGGTACCCTTCGACGCGAGTCCGATGCAAGGACGCGATCCACGCGACAAGCTGGCCCATGGCGGTCTGCCCATGGTCCTCGCGCAGACCTTTCGTGCGATCATTCACTCGCGGATGGAAGCCGGCATGGACCGATACCGGGCACAATATCCCGATGCCGACATCGTTCTGTTCGAACCCGATCGCGAGGATGCCGACATGTTTTTCGCCTCCATTTTCAGCTATGCGCGCCGCAAGGATCTGTGCGAGGCCGCCTACCGCAAGACGCGCCAAAGCCTGTTTGCGCGCCGCGCAGTGCTGGAGCCTCTGCTCGCGAGACACGGCATCAGCCTGAAGGTCGAGGTTCTGTCCGGCACTCAGAGGCCGATTGGCGCGGCGCTGATCGACACCCGTCCGCTGAAGGCGCGCAAATCCGGCGTGCGCCAGGCGGCGCGCGATTTGTCGCATACGCTGGACCAACTCGAAGCCGGGCTCGTCGCCGCACGCTAGTCCGACCTTAAGCACGATATCGTCATGGCGGAACGCAAACGGCCGCGACGCACGCGCGAGCGGATCGTCGAAACCAGTCTCGTGATGTTCAATCGTCTCGGCGAGCCGAACGTCACCACTGCGGATATCGCCGATGAGATGGGCATCAGCCCGGGGAATCTCTATTATCATTTCCGCAACAAGGACGAGATCATCGGCGAGCTGTTCGCGGCCCTCGAACGCCGCCTCGACGCGCTGCTCGATCCTCGCGTCAGCGGAGTCGTCGATGTCGAGGATCTTTGGCTTTTTCTGCACCTGCTGTTCGAAGCGATGTGGGACTACCGGTTTCTCTATCGCGATCTCGACGAGATACTGTCCCGCAGCCGCAAGCTGACGACGCACTTCGCCTCGATTTTGCGCCGCGGCACGGCGACCGTATCGGCACTGTGCCGAAGCATGGTCGACGATGGCACGATGCGCGCATCGGAGCGCGAGATCGCGGCCATCGCCGAAAATGTGGCGTTGGTCGCAACGTTCTGGATCTCCTATCAGAGAGTCTCCGCGCAACAACCCGATGCCGCGGCGGTCAACCTCGACCGCGCAGCGTATCAAGTGCTGTCGTTGATCGCGCCGTTCATGCAGGGCCCGTCGCGTGCCTTGCTCGATCGGCTGAGCCAGGACTATTTGTAACCACTGCTGAAGGAGAGGATCGATGGCCAAGAAGTGGGCGAAATTTCCGCATGACGGAAGCGAGTATGTGTACGAGGGGGCGGCGTTGAAGAAGCATTGGGGCCGCCTTCATCGCGGTGACTGCGAGCCCTTT
>DASZZK010000510.1:0-2670 GCA_035544975.1 Casimicrobiaceae bacterium
GGGAAAGCGATATCGCCGACGACCAGCGGGCGTTGCAGCGAAACCGGCGCAGGGATCGGAATTGGGTCGCCGCCCCAGACGGTGAGGCAGGCGTCAGCGACGATGAACGAGATGCCCAGCGTCACCAGCACCTGTCCCAGCGCGTTTCCTGCCAGGGGCCGCAGGATGAAGCGCTCGAGCAGTCCGCCAAAGGCGGCAACCAAAAGTCCGGAGAGGAGCGCCGCAAGCCAGAGATTCGGCACGAAGGTGAGTACCGTGACGCCCAAGTAGGCGCCGAGCATGAACAAGGAGCCGTGCGTAAGATTCGCGATTCGCATCAGCCCGAAGATCAGCGAGAATCCTGCCGCGAGCAGGAATAGCAGGCCCCCGAGGGCCAGGCTGTTCAACGTCTGGACGATCCAGAACTGCATGTGGACGAGGCTCGGGAATGTCCTGACTCAGGATCGTCATCCCCGCGAAAGCGGGGATCCATCTTGTGTCCGTCACAAGCCAATGGATTCCCGCTTTCGCGGGAATGACGGTACGTCAGGGCTCGAGATTCTTCGCCGGCGGCCAATCGCGTGAATACACCGGATTCTTCAGGAACTCCTTCGGATCGTAGGTCCAGAACTGGCTCACTCCCGGGTAGGTGTGGATGACCGCGTTGACCAGCCGTCCTTCCTTGCGCTCCACTTTGCGTATATAGACGTTGCCGACGATATTGCCGTACTCGTCGAACGCTACCGGGCCGCGCGCAGTGTCGACCTTGGTCGCCCGCAGTGCTTTCATGAACGCCGGTTTGTCCTCGATCTTGCCGTTGACCGATGCCAGAGCGGCCTCGAGCACCGCACCTTCGACATAAGTCGCCGCCGCATAGAAGCCGGGGTCGTACTTCCATTCGGCGCGGAAAGCGGCCGCGAATTTCTTGTTGATCGGATTGTCGAGCTCGGCCGAGTACCAGCAGGCGGTGATGATCCCGAGCGCCTCGTCGCCCATGTTCTTCAACACCGCCTCGTCGAACGCGGTCATGCCGCCCACGACGTTGATCTTGCCCTTGAGTCCGTACTCGTTGAACTGCTTGAACCAACGGAAGCCGTTCGAGCCGGCGAAGCCCAGGAAGATGCCGTCGATATTGGTCTTGAGCTGCGCGAGGTAGGTCGCGTAGTCCGGAACGGTGAGCGGCGGAAACATTTTCTGCACGATCTTGCCGCCCGCATCCTCGAACACGCGCTGGAAGCCGGCGCACATCTCGTGGCCGTAGGCGATGTCGTCGGCGATCACCGCCATGCGCTTGTACTTGAGCGTTTTGGCGCAATAGTCGGCCAGCGCATCTGCGGATTGCGAGGAAGTCGACGTCGCGCGAACGAACCAGGGATTGGGAGTGCGCTGCGTCAAATCCTCAGCGGCGGCGACCGACAAGGTCGGGAGCTGCTGCGAGCGGATGTAATCGTCGGCGGCGAGCGCTTCGCCCGCCGCCAGAGGTCCGATCATGACCTGAATCCTGTTTCTCTCGACGAGCTCCTGCAGCTTGGTGCGCGCCTGGGCCGGCACGCCGGCGCTGTCGGCGACGAACAGCTCGACTTTCCTGCCCGCCAAGGTGTTGTTGCGCTCACGCAGGAACTGCACCAGCGCTCGCTCCATGTCGATACCGCCCGATGCCAGCGGTCCCGTCTTGACGGTGACTAGCCCGATCCGGATGGGCTCGGTCTGTGCGCGCACGACTACCGGCAAACCGAGCGCCGCGGCGCCGAAGCTAGTGCCGGCCGCCTGAATGAAGCTTCTGCGGGTGAATGCCATGTTTCCTCCTTGTGAGTGATCCGTCAATGAGTCGGGCTCTTGGGCGCGTCCGGCTGCTTCGTCGGTTGCGAGCGGTCGAAGGCATCGATCTTCATGCACTCGTCGAAAATTCGCTTGACCGTCGGTACTCCTGTCGTTGGGGTATCGAAGTACCCGGCGGCGAAGACCTGCGACGCAAGGCAGAGGTCGGCCATGGTCGGGGTATCGCCGTGGCAGAACCTGCCCGTCTCACGTTCCTTCGCCAGATGCGCTTCGAGCGCTTCGAGCGCCTTCAGCGTCCAATGTTGCAGCCAGCGATTGCGCGCAGCTTCGTCCTGATGCATCTCGCGCTCGAGATAGTTGCGGATACGCGGCACGATGAGCGGGTGAGCGTCGCAGGCGACGATCAGCGACAGCCCGCGAACGCGGCCGCGGCCGCGCGGGTCCTTGGGCAGCAGCGCCGGGTCCGGGCAGATCTCTTCCAGGTACTCGATGATGGCGATCGACTGAAAGAGCGGCGGGCCGTCGTCGATGACCAGTGCCGGCACCACGCTTTGCGGATTGACGGCCTTGTAGTCGTCGCCATGCTGTACGCCCTGTAGCAGATTGATGTACTGTTGCTCGGCTTCGAGGCCTTTGAGCGCCAGCGCTACGCGCACGCGATAGGTCGCGAGCGAGCGCCAGAATCCATATAGCTTCATCGTCATGAGACCGATCCTTAAGCGATTGCCGATCATCCTTTTGGGGGAATCACCGGAACCAGGACATACGACCGCTGCGACGGGCCGGCGTGTAGTGTAGTCCTGCCGCCGAAGACGGCGGCGGGACGGTCGCGCGGATCGTCGTGCAGAAACGGCCCGCAGCCACGCAGCTCATTCTTGAAGTTCGACAGGCGCGCTCCGGTCGATTTGCCCC
>DASZZK010000511.1:0-6697 GCA_035544975.1 Casimicrobiaceae bacterium
GCGTCCTCCAGCAGCAGCCGCCCCGAAGTCGTGAGCGACATGCCCGATGAGGAGCGCTCGAACAGCGTCACGCCCAGGTTTTCCTCGAGAGCCTTGATTTGTCCCGACAGCGCGGGTTGGCTAAGGTGCAGAGTCTCGGCAGCGCGCGTAAGGTGACCGAGCCTGGCGACGGCGATGAACGATTGAAGGTGATTGAGCTCCATATTATTGGAACACGACGACCTGACGCACCGCCTTGCCCTCGTTCAAGAGATCGAAGCCGCGGTTGATCTCCTCGAGCTTGAGCCTTCCACTCATGAGGCTGTTCACGGGCAGCTTGCCCTGACGGTACAAGTCGATGTAGCGCGGAATGTCGCGCGAGGGAACACAGGTCCCGATGTAACTGCCCTTGACCGTGCGTTCCTCGGCGACCAGGTTCACCGGCGGCAGGGGGAACGTCGCGCTTGGAGGCGGCAGGCCCGCAGTGACGGTCATCCCGCCACGGCGCGTGATGCCGTAGGCAAGCTCGAGCGCGCGGACCGATCCGGCAAACTCGAAAGCGAACGCGACGCCGCCGCCGCTGGCTTGTCGTATCTCGTCTTTGCAATTCTGGCTCCCAGCATTGAAGGTGTGCGTCGCGCCCAGCGCCTTCGCCAGCTCCAGCTTTTCATCCGACAGATCCACCGCAACGATCTGCCGCGCGCCCGCTGCGTTGGCCCCGAGCAACGCCGCCAGTCCGACACCGCCCAGGCCGACGATGGCGACCGACGACGCAGCGCACACCTGCGCGGTGTTGACCACCGCCCCCACGCCGGTGAGCACCGCGCAACCAAATAGCGCCGCCTCGTCGAGCGGCAACTCGCGGTCGATCTTGACCACCGAGCGCCTCGACACGGTCGCATATTCCGCAAAGGCCGAACAGCCCATGTGGTGATGGATCTGCTGGCCGTTCCGGCTCAAGCGACGGGCGCCGGAAAGCAGTGTGCCGGCGCCATTGGCCGCCGCGCCGGGCTCGCACAGCGCGGGTCGTCCTTCCGCACACGGCTCGCAATGGCCGCAGCTGGGCACAAACACCAGCACGACATGATCGCCGCGCTGTAGATCGGTCACGCCCTCCCCCAGCTCTTCCACGATCCCCGCCGCTTCGTGCCCCAACGCCATCGGCATCGGCCGCGGGCGATGGCCGTTGATCACCGAAAGGTCGGAATGGCAGAGGCCCGCGGCGGCGATCTTTACCAGGATCTCTCCGGGACCCGGCGGTGCCAGGTCGATCGCTTCGATCGACAGCGGAAGCGACTCGGCGAAGGGTGGCTTCGCGTCCATCGCGTAGAGCACTGCAGCCTTGATTTTCATGACCCGATTCCGGTGAAGAACTCGCTGCCGATCTCACAGCGGCGATTTAAGGTCCTTGAGCCGCTGCGTGAGCTTCATGTTTTCCGAGTAATCGACCGGACAATCGATGATCGAGACGGTGTCGTCGGCGAGCGCGGTCTTGAGCGTACGAACGAGATCGGCGCATTTCTCGACGCGGTAGCCTTTGGCGCCGAAGCTTTCGGCGTATTTCACGAAATCGGGGTTCTTGAAAGCGATGTGGCTCGGCCGCCCGAAGTGCCGCAGCTGATGCCAGGTGATGAGCCCGTATTCGGAATCGCTCCAGATAAGCACCACGAGCGACGTCTTCATGCGCATCGCCGTTTCGATTTCCTGCGAATTCATCATGAACCCGGCGTCGCCGGTCACCGCGACGACTTTGCGATCGGGATAGGCGAGCTTGGCGGCAATTGCTCCCGGAACGGCGATGCCCATCGACGCGAAGCCGTTGGAGATGATGCAGGTGTTGGGCCGGTCGGCGCGGTACATCCGGGACATCCACATCTTGTGCGCCCCAACGTCGGAGATGGCGATGTCGTCCGGACCCAGGACCTCGCGAAGATCCCAGACGATTTTCTGCGGCTTGACGGGAAAGCCGTCGTCGTTGGCGTACGCCGAACGATCGTCGACGATTGCCGCACGCACCGCTTTGAAGGGGGCGCTCTTCTGCGGCGTGGCGCGAAGCGCAATCGCCCTGAGCGTCAGGGAAATGTCTCCGAGCGCTCCCACCGCGAGGATGTAGCGCTCGTCGACCTCGGCCGGCATGGCGTCGATGTGGACGATGATCTTGTCACCGTTTGGATTCCACATTTCCGGGTGATACTCGACCATGTCGTAGCCGACGCATATCACGACATCGGCCTTTTCGAAGGCGAACCACGGCAGGTCGCGCGCCTTCAGTCCGATCGTGCCCAGCGAGAGTTCGTTGTTGAACGGCATGACACCCTTGGCCATGAAGGTGTTGGCCACGGGGATACGCAGGACCTCGGCGAAGGTCACCAGCGAATCGGCCGCGCCCTGCCGGATCACGCCGTTGCCGGCGAGGATGACCGGATACCTCGCCTTGGAGATGATCTCGGCGGCCTGATCGATCTTGTGGTCGGGAGTGATCGACGTGTACGCGGTCTGCACCTTGATCGGCTTCTTGTGGACCTTCATTTCAGCGATGTTTTCCGGAAAGTCGATGAACGCGGCGCCCGGTTTCTCGGTCTGGGAGACTTTGAAAGCCTTGCGCACGATCTCGGGAACGATTTCAGGCTCCAGAATCTGCGCCGAATACTTGGTAATCGGATGAAACATGTTCACCAGATCGAGAATCTGATGACTTTCCTTGTGCAGACGCGTGGTCGCGCCTTGCCCGGCGATGGCGACGATAGGCGCGCGATCCATGTTGGCGTCCGCGACCCCGGTAATCAGATTGGTTGCTCCCGGGCCGAGGGTCGACATGCACACGCCCGCCCTGCCCGTCAGCCGTCCATAAACGTCGGCCATGAAAGCCGCACCCTGCTCGTGATGCGTGGTAACGAACACGATCGGGCTGTCGAGCAATGCGTCCATGATGTCGATGTTCTCTTCACCCGGGACGCCGAAGATGTATTCGACGCCTTCGTTCTCGAGACATTTCACGAATAGCTGTGCCGCTGTCATTGCTCCCACCCTGGATCACCCTAGCCCACCGTGAACAGCTGCGATTTTATCTCGAATCCGATCGGCGATAGCTTTGTCGAAACAAAACCATTCCTATGGCAAACTGTCCTCACGCCGACCAGGAAGGGCTCGCTCGCGCACCGATGAAAGACAAGACCGTTGCCATTCTCGAAAGCCGCGCCGGGGATCGCGTGGCCAGCCTGATCCGCAAATACGGGGGTACGCCGTTCTTGGCGCCTGCGCTGGCCGAAGTTCCGGATGTCGATCCTGAACGCATCCGGGCACTGATCGCCGACTGGGAATCGACACCGCCGGATATATTCATTTTCCAGACCGGGGTCGGTACCCGGGCACTATTCGCGGCGACCGACTCGATGGGACTGACGCCCGCGCTGTTGCGGGTGCTGGAAGTCTCGAAAATCGTCGTGCGAGGCCCCAAGCCGACGGCGGCTCTAGGCGCGCGCAAGGTGCGCATCGATCTTTCCGCGGACGATCCTTTCACCACGAACGAGGTGCTTGCTCAGTTGCACGCGGCTCCATTGCGCGGCAAACGGGTCGTCGTGCAGCGCTACGGCGAGACCAACCGGGAGCTCGAAGCCACCCTCGAGAGCGAAGGCGCGGAAGTCGTCGAAATCGCCACCTATCGCTGGGCCGTGCCGGAGGACACCACTCCGATCGTGCGGCTGATCGACGCGCTTGGCCGCGACGAGATCGACCTGGTGGCGTTCACCAGCGCGTCGCAGGCAAGCAACCTTTTCGCCGTCGCGCAACGCAACGGCAAGGAAGCGTCGCTCAAGCAAAGCCTCGACCGGACGCTGGTCGCTTCGATCGGACCGGTGTGCAGCGCTACGCTGCGCAAGCTTGCGGTCCGGGTCGATGTCGAGGCGAAGCCGCCGAAGCTGGGGCCGCTTATCGACGTCATCAACGCCGCGCTAGCCGACACCGCTCCATCAGGCAAATCCGGACCGGGTGAGTCGCGCTAAGCGCTTCAGATCTTGAACGCCTCGAGCGTCTCGGGCGCAAAGAGCTCCTCGGGTTTGAGCCTGCGCTTGGACAGCCCTTGCTCGTGGTGATAACGCAGGAAGGTATCGAGCACGTTGCGATTGGGCTCGAACCCGTACGGCCACCAGTCATCGCCCATTTCCCGGCGCACGTCCTCGACCTGCGCGATCTGCCAGGGCAACATCGTAATCAGCGCCGACGTGGTGTACAGATTCTCGTAGACCTTGCGTTTGGCGGCGGTGAACGCCTTCAGCAGTGACTGCGCTATCCACGGGTTGGCGCGGTAGACGTCGCGGCGGATGGCCACGGTGTGCATGATGGGAAAGACCCTGGTCTTGCGGTAGTAGGCGCGCTCGACCTCGACATAGTTCTCGAACAGGCGCTTGACGGCGCCCGGGCGCGTCTGGAATGTCGATGGAATGCGGGCGGTGTGCATGGCATCGATGTCCCCGTCGGCGATCATCTGCGTCAGTGTCTGTGCCGCGCCGATGCGAGTGAGCTTGAACTTGGGCGGCAGCTCCAGCTTGAGCTTTTCGTCGCGTCCGGGCTCCTCCTCGCCGCCGGTGAAATATTCGACGCTTGCCGGATCGACGCCGTACTCGTCCTGAAGGATGCCGCGGATCCACACCGGCGCGGTCATCTGGTACTCCGGAGTGCCGATGCGCTTGCCGATCAGGTCCTTTGGTTCGCGGATGCCGCTCTTGGACGAAACGAAAATGCACGACTGCCGGAAAAATCGCGACGGGAACACCGGAATCGCGATGAACGCGGGCTGATCACGCGCGATCGACATGGCGTAGGATGACAGCGACATCTCGGCCACGTCGAATTCGCGGTTGCGCAGCATGCGGAAGAACGTTTCTTCGACATGCAGGTTCAGGCAATTGAGCTCGATGCCTTCGGCCCGGACGCTACCGTCGGCGAGCGCGCGCGTGCGGTCGTAATCCCAACAAGCCAAGGTCAGCCGCAGTTTTGCCACGTCGGTCTCCTGATGACCCGGGAATCATACCGGGTTGGTACGAACGTTTGGGCGAGCGATCTGCGCCAAAGCTATGGACGCCGAACATCCGGCATGCGTCCTATCGTCCGCGGCGTGCCTTCGCTCCCGCGCCGCCCGTGTCCTGCAGCAAACGCAGCTCATCCCGGGCAAGGTTCACCAGTACCGTCACAAGCGTTCGTCGCGTGGCAGCGATGTCGACTGGGGCCACGCCGCGCACCGCGATCCGGTTGACGGCTTCGGCCAGCGGGACCAGGGTTCGCTTGAGCGCCCGCCCTCTGCGGGTAAGAAAAATGTGCACCTTGCGCCTGTTGCCCGCCAGTTGACGGCGCACGATATAGCCGCGGCTTTCCATCGCCTTGAGTGCGGTGAAGGTGGTCGGCTCCATGACGCCCGCCTCACGGCTCAGCTCGCGCTGGGTCAGGCCGTCGGACTCCCACAGGATACGCAGAAAGGTCCAGTGTCCAAACGGCACTTCGCGTGTGGCCAGCCGCGTCTGCAAAGCGCGCACCAAGGCACGCGTCGCGTCCTTGACCAGATGCGCCATGCGATCGTCGGGAACCGCTTCGCGCCAGTGCCGCAGCAGCCGCTGCGTGTCGCCGACCGCTGCCACCTTTTGTCTCGCGCCCGGCCCGGACGGTGCGGATGCTTTGGCGCGCTTTGGCGCGACGATGGTCCTCGATGGCGTCGGCATGGCGTGAGCTTTTGTCGCGCTACAAGGGCACGGCCACCTGGTGCGCCAGCGTGATTTCGCGTTGCTCTCGTGCGGACTGCAAAATGGCGAGACACACTTCAAGCGAGGCCATCGCCCATTTGCCGCTGTGCAAGGGATCGCGCCCATTGACAATCGCGCCATAGAGCTCATCGACAACCTCGGCGCGCGGCACTTCCGGCCTGGGTAGCGGATCCAGCCGAGCTTCGGTGTCGCCGTAGACCATGACGCCCGTCGGCAGCGGCCGCAAGTCCGCGCGCTCGCAGGAAACAAGAACCCACCCAAAATGCTGATGCCAGCGTGCATCGTCGGTGTCGCCAGCGCGTGGTGGCGCTGCCGTCTGCTTCGGATAGGCGGCGCCGCCGTAATTGCGCGCGTGCTTCAACGCTGTTTCCTGGTCGGCGTTCGCGGCGCGCTTGAGATTGCGGCGCGCCGAGCCGTATTGGCTCGCATCCTTGGGCCCGCCAAGCTCGCCGATGCCGCCGCAGAGCTCATCGCTGTCGAAATGCGCGTAACCGCTATAGAGAAGCGACGCGAAGGCACCGTCATCGAAGGTCAGCAGCGCCGCGAACGCGCCTTCGGTCGGGCGATCCCGATCCCATGCCCCTGTCAGCGCACGCACGCTTCGGGCCCGCCCGCCGCCCAGGAGTCGAACGATATCGATCTGGTGCGCGCCCTGGCTGAACACCACTCCACCGCCACGCTCGGTGACGAGCTCCTCCGGCCGCCGCGGGCGGTACAGGAAATCGGTGTAATACTGGGCGTTGATCATGCGCACCGGGCCGACCGCGCCGCTGGCGATGATCTCTCGCGCGCGCAGGATCGGGCGATCGAAGCTATGGCTATGGCCGACGACCAGGCACACGCCGGCGCGCTCGGCGGCGGCGATCATCTGCCAGCATTCCGCCAACGTGATCGCCATCGGCTTTTCCACCAGCACGTGCTTGCCCTGTGCCGTGGCCGTCGCGACGTGCGCCGCGTGATGCTCG
>DASZZK010000512.1:0-6642 GCA_035544975.1 Casimicrobiaceae bacterium
CATGGAGTTTTACGTCTACGAGACGCAAAGGACCATCCGCGCGCGTCATCGTCCGCTGGTGGTGATCACAAGCAACAACGAAAAGGACCTGCCGGACGCGTTCCTCCGCCGTTGCTTCTTTCATTACATCCGCTTTCCGGACAGGGAAACGATGACGCGCATCGTCGACGTTCACTTTCCAGGACTGAAAAAGAGCTTGCTCAAGGAAGCGCTCGAAGTCTTCTTCGAGCTGCGCGACGTCCCCGGATTGAAAAAGAAGCCGTCGACCTCCGAGCTCCTCGACTGGCTGAAGCTTTTGCTGGCCGAGGACATTCCGCCGGAAGCGCTGCGCAGTTCGGACAAGAAGGTGATCATTCCGCCGCTGCACGGCGCCTTGCTCAAGAACGAGCAGGACGTGCATCTGTTCGAGAGGGTCGCTTTCCTGGCGCGCAGCGGAAGATAGTCGTGCGCTTCGTCGAGCCCATAACGCTGGCCGGCGAACACGCCAGCCTCGAGCCGCTCGGACGAGAGCACGAGGACGCGCTGCAGCGTGCGGCGGCCGACGGCGAACTGTGGCGGCTATGGTACACGACGATTGCGCCGCCGGAGAAAATGGCGGAATACATCAGTACCGCGCTCGACATGCGCGAGCGTCTGGGTGCGATGCCGTTCGTCGTCCGTGAGAAACCGTCCGGCGATATCGTCGGCTGCACGCGTTACTTCAACGTCGACGCGATCAACCGCCGTCTGGAGATCGGGCATACCTGGTATTCCAGGCGCGTCCAGCGTGGCCCCATCAACACCGAGTGCAAGCTGCTGCTGCTGACCCACGCGTTCGAGAAGCTTCTGTGCATCGCGGTCGAATTTCGCACCCACTGGTTCAATCATGCCTCGCGCACCGCGATCGCGCGGCTCGGTGCGAAGCAGGACGGCGTGTTGCGCAATCATCAGTTGTCGGCCGACGGCTCGAAACGTGACACCGTGGTCTTCAGCATCATCGATGGCGAATGGCCGGCGGTGAAGCAGCACCTGCGCTATCAGCTCGAGCGCCCGCGGTAATCGTCCGGACCTTCATTGCAATGCTCGTCGATTTCTTTCTCCACCTCAAGGCCGCCAAGCTGCCGGTCTCCACGCGCGAGTTCCTGACACTGCTCGACGCGCTCAAGCACGACGTCGTCTCGGGAAGCATCGACGATTTCTACTTTCTCGCCCGCACCTGCATGGTCAAGGACGAGGCGCTGTATGACCGCTTCAATCTGGCGTTCGGCGCCTATTTCAAAGGCGTCGACAGTGTGTTCGACATCCGTGCGGAGATTCCCGAGGAATGGATCCGCAAACTGATCGAAGGCAATCTTTCGGAGGAAGACAAGGCTCTTGTCAAGGCACTCGGCGGCTGGGACAAGCTGATGGAGACGCTTAAAGCCAGGCTCGAGGAGCAACGCGGCCGCCACCAGGGCGGGTCGAAATGGATCGGTACCGCGGGAACGAGCCCCTTCGGCGCGTACGGCTACAATCCGGAAGGTATCCGCATCGGCCAGGAAAAAAGCGGCAATCGCAGCGCGATCAAGGTCTGGGACGAGCGGACGTTTCGCAATCTCGACGACTCGGTCGAGCTCAACACCCGCAACATCAAGATTGCGCTGCGGCGGCTGCGCCGTTTCGCGCGCGAGGGCGTACCCGAGGAGCTCGACCTCGACGCGACCATCGACGGCACCGCGAAAAACGCCGGCTGGCTCGATCTGCACCTGGTGCCGGAGCGCCGCAATCGCGTCAAGGTGCTGCTCTTCCTCGACGTCGGCGGCTCGATGGATCCGCACATCCAGGTGTGCGAAGAGCTGTTCTCGGCGGCGAAGAGCGAGTTCCGCCATCTCGAGTACTTCTACTTCCACAACTGCGTCTACGATTACGTCTGGCGCGACAACCGCCGCCGTCGCAACGAGCGCATCGCGACTTTCGACCTGCTGCACAAATACGGCCCCGACTGGAGGCTGGTCCTGGTCGGCGACGCGGCAATGAGTCCGTACGAGATCGTGCAGGCGGGCGGCAGCGTCGAGTATATGAACGACGAGCCGGGCGCCGCCTGGCTGAAACGCCTGATCGACACCTATCGCCACGCGATATGGCTCAACCCCGAGCCGGAGCGCTCGTGGGGCTACTCGCGCTCGACGCAGATCGTGCTGGAGATACTCGGGTCACGGATGTTTCCGCTCACCCTCGACGGCCTCCAGCGCGGGATCGCGGCTTTGCGGAAGTAGCGACGGATCGCGGCTTTGCGGAAGCAGCGGCGGATCGTGGCGTTGTGGAAGTGACGGCGGATCGTGGCTTGGCCGGAGGAGCAGCGAATTTGCGGGACAGGATCCCGTACCACGCCAGCGCCAGAATCACCAGCGTCCACACGATAACGGGTCCGCTCGGAAGATCGAGCGCGGTCGAGACCACCAGTCCCACCGCATAGCCCGCCGCGCCAATCGCCCACGCGGCCGCAAGTCGCCGGCGTGTCATTTTTCGGGTGGCGAGCGGCGGCACGATCAGGGTTGCGAACACCAGATACAAACCCACGAGCTGAACCGACACCGTGACCGCAAGCGCGAACAGGACGTAGAAGCCGGTGCGGCCGAGGCGATCCTTCCACCCGAACCACAGGAAGAGAATCACCGCGTAGACCAGCGCTGCCCACAACAGGCGCGACGGCCGCGCCCAGAGAATCTGTCCGACCAGGAGGTCGCGCAAGTGCTCGCTGCCATGGACGTTGCTGGCGAGCAGCAACACGCTGCCGGTCGCGCCGAGGATGAAGACCACGCCGATGACCGCTTCCTGTACGTCGGGCCAGATGCGCTCGGTCCACGTCAGGAGCAGGGCGCCGCCGAGCGCCGCGGCGAGAGCTGCAATCTGCACCACAATGCCCTCGGCATCAAACCCAAATTGGTCGGCGAGCAGCACGCCGCAGCCCGCGATCTGCGCGATGGCGAGGTCGATGAAGACGATGCCGCGCGCGAGCACCTGCATGCCGAGCGGCACATGTGTCGACGTGACCAGCAAGCCGGCCGCGAAGGCAGGAAGCAGGATCGAGATGCTGATCGCGTCGAGATTCACTGCAGACCTTTGAGCAGGCGCTGGATCGTATCGTCGAACAGGCCGAACAGGTCCTTGGCGGCTTCGTCGCCGCCGACGGTGAACGGCAACACCACGGCATTGATCTTCGCCCGTTCCGCAATCCATTGCGATGCGCGGTCACTTTGATACGCCGCACGAATCACCATCTTGACCGGCTGTCGCTGCACCGTTGCCAGCACGTCGGACAGGTGCGCGGTCGTCGGCTCGACGCCCGGCTTCGGCTCCAGCGCAGCGACCTTTTTCATGCCGAGCCATGCGATCAGATACGTAAACGCCTTGTGCTGGACGACGATCGCGACGCCTTTGAGCGGCGCCGCCTCTTTTTCCCAACGCGCGATCGCGGCGCTCCAGCGCTCGGCAAATGCCTTGTAACGCGCCTGGTAGTACGCGGCGTTTTCGGGATCGAGCGAGGCCAAGCGCGCCGATAGCGGACCCGCGACGCGAGCGATATTGCGTGGATCGGTCTGGATGTGCGGATCGCCCGCTGCATGCACGTCGCCTTCCGAACGATCCAGGCGTGAGGGCTTGTCCAGAATCGGAACGAACGATGCCGCCTCGAAATAACCGGGCTTGCCGGCTTGCACCTTGGGATTTCCCGCCTGCTGGATCACCAGCGGCAGCCAGCCGATCTCGAGCTCGGCACCGGTGGCGACGACCAGATCCGCGCCGCGGGCGCGGCCGATCAAGCTCGGCTTGGCCTCGACATGATGCGGGTCCTGCAGCGGGTTGGTCGCGGTATAGACCTTGACCTTGTCGCCGCCCAGTTCCTCGGTCAGCGCGGCCCATTCGGGTACGGTCGCGAAAACGTTGAGAACCGCGGCCGCGGGTCCGCACCACAGCGCCAGGAGCGCCGGCAACAACCATTGCAAATGCGATCTCATCGCGTGCTCCTCTAGAATTTGTGCGCGCCGTGCGCGCCCAGCGTCAGGATGTATTGCAGGAACAGCTGATTGTCGGTCACGCCGGCCTGCGTCTTGCTCTGTCCCCACTGCAGGCGGATGCGGCTGAATTCCGACGGCGTGTAGTCGAGCATCAACGTCCCGCGTTCAGGATGGAATGCCGGCGAGTCGAGGTAGGCCACATTCGAGCCGTAATCCACATGTCCCGGATCGAGCCGATCGTAGCGGGCGCCGACACGCCAATAGGGCATGAACTGGTAGATCCCCTGCAGGTACCAGCCGCTTTGCCGTGCCGTGTACGCCGAGGTGTTGGTCAGGCCCAGCGCACCGTCGACGTCGTAGGTGAAATCACCGTTTTCGCGGCGCCAGAAATATTCGCCCTGCACCTTGAAGTTGGTCTGCAAGGCATTGCCGTTCGGCGCGTACTTCCAGACAAAATCGGCGATCGCGACGTGGCTCGTCCCATTGAATCCGACCTGCGCATTGTTGCCTGCCAGGTCGAGCTGGGAATACTGGCGGTCCTGCGCGCGCGTTTGCAAATAGGAGAGTCCGGCGCGCCAGCTATGACTGGCGCCGATATCGCCTCCGGTATGGGCGTAGATCACCGCGGACCCGGCCCCGTTCTTGTTGTGAACCGAGCCGGGAAAATTGTCGCCCTTGCCGACCTCGGCGCCGAACTCGAGAAATTGATCGGTCGGCGCTACCCATTTGACCTGCAGGCCGTCGTTGGCGTACTGGCCGCCGAGAAACGCCTGATACGCAAGCGGGGCATCGATGAAATCCCATGCGTGCTGGTGCTGCTCGTTCATGTAGCCGAGCCCTGAAAAGAAGCGGCCAAACTTGGGCACCAGGCCGTATGGCGCCGCCGTGTAGATGCCGTACGCTTCCTCGACCGAGACGGTGTTCTCCGGTGTTAACGAGAAGATAAGGTTGCCTGCGAACAGGTGATCGACATTGGCGGAGAGCACGAGCTCTGATTCCGCCAGCGAAAAGCCGCGGCGCCCCGGGCCGATATCGCCGCCTGGCGCGAAGCCGCTGATCATGAACTTCGACGGATCCTGTGACAGGTTCGCGTACCTTCCCTGAAGCACTGCCGAGATCGCCGGATTGAATGCAGAGATGCCGGATGCGGATGATGTCGCCGTGGGTGCGGCAGCGACGGGAGGCGCCGGCGGGGCTGCGGCCTCCCTGGTCTTCGCGGTCTCCGCCTCTTTCAGCTTCTGCTCGAGCGCCTGAATCCGCGCTTCGTAGCCTTCCTTCAGTTGCCTGATCTGCTCGCGGATCTCCGCGAGGTCGGCATCCGTTGCTGCCTGCGCCGGGCCCGACATGAGCACCGGCAATAAAAGCGCCAGCGCCGATGCGCCGGATATACGCGTGAACTTGGACACGATCGAGCTCCTCTAGCCATTGAACAATCGCGCCGCGAGAGACGGCGCTTTGGCGTGGACGCTAGAGGAGGACGGGAGGGGCGCGGCTCGAGTAGTAAGTGGGCGCGGCGGCGCTTTGCGACAAGAACCGTGCGTCAAAGCGTTGGTTGGCAGTGATCGCGGGCAGCGTCGAAGCGTCGCTGCAGGCAACTGCGTTCGCCGTTCCGGCTAGCAGCGCACACTCGGCGCAGACGATCTCGCCCGGAGGCAGTTGCAACCCCTGCTCGTGCGGCCGGTGCAGCCGGTCGCCAAGATGCTGCAGCGCGTGCCGCTGTCCCTCGAGCTGCATGCCGAGCATGAGCAGCGAGAAGACGAAGGTCAGGACGACGGTGTGAAAAGAGCGTTGCATCGGTGGGGTCGATCCGCGCGACGTTTCGATCGCGTTAGCCGGAGTTTACTGCAAAACCGTCCCTGTCGCGCCTGGCGGCAGCCTAGGCCGCGACCTACATCGAGCCCGACGCGAAGGTCGGCGCCAGAACATCCAGCGCGTCAAGCGCGGCCGAGGGTTCCTTGATCGTGATCCGCCACAAGGTCCGCGGATCGTCCGGGTCGGTAAGCGTCGCCGAGTGCAGCAGCGACGCATTGTCCCAGATGACCACGTCGCCGACCCGATAGGCGAGGCTGTACACGTATTGCGGCTGGGTCGCGTGCGCGGCCAGCTCGTCGAGCAGTGCAACCGCCTCATCCTCGGGCATGCCGACGATGCCATACGAGCTGCCCGACACCGCGTAGAGCGCTTTGCGTCCGGTCACCGGGTGAGAGCGCACCAGCGGATGAGTGATCAGTGGCATTTTCGCTTTCTGCTCCGCCGTCAGCGGCGATGCCGCAATGCGGCTCGCGTCGTTGGCTTCCTTGCGGTTGCCGTAATGGTGAACCGCGACCAGCGGGGCAACGCGTCGTCGCATGGATTCCGACAGGCCGTCGTAGGCGGCATACTGATTCGCAAACAGCGTATTTCCACCCGCTGCGGGCACTTCGATCGAATAGAGCATGGTCGCGCGCGCCGGAACCTGCAGATACGAATAATCGGTGTGGAAGTAGGTGCCTGCATCGGCCAGTCCGACTGGCTGGCCATCCCTTTTCCGGTTCGACAGAATCAGGATGTTGGGGTCAGCCGGATGATGGAACTGGTCGATGACGTGCGGCTCGGGCGGCCCGAAGCGGCGCGCGAACGCGATGTATTGCGCAGGCGTCAGCGACTGAGCGCGAAGCACCAGCACCTG
>DASZZK010000513.1:0-2605 GCA_035544975.1 Casimicrobiaceae bacterium
TTGTCCGCGGCCACAACGCGCAGGTGACGCGCCTGCTCGGCGGCTTTGGCCGCATGCGAGGCGGTATGCGCCTGGCCGAGTTCAGCTCGACCCTGCACGACTACTGGCGCCGCTGGCAGGAATATTTTTCCGAGCCGCTACCGCCGTTCAAGGTCGAGGCGACACAGCGGCTCCTTCGCGTACGGCTGGTGCGGATCGGCTCGGGGCTGAACGGCGGAACGCTGATCTACCTCGAGGACCTGGGGCGCGCACAAAGCGAGGCGCAGCAAATCAAACTCGCGGCAATGGGACGGTTGACGGCGAGCATCGCCCACGAAGTGCGCAATCCGCTGTCCGCGATCAATCAAGCTGCGCAGCTGCTGGAAGAGGACGGCTCGGTCGCCCCCGAGGGCCAACGCCTGCTGATGATGATAAGGACCAACGCCAAGCGCATCGACCGCATCGTCGGCGAAGTCCTGCAGCTCAATCGTCGCGACCGCCAGCAGCCTGAAATCATCGTGCTTGGCGACTTCATGCATTCGCTGGTCGAGGAAATCGTCCAAGCCGAGAGTATCGCGCCCGGAGGCGTGTCGATTCAGGCCCCGCCGGAGCTGGTCGTGATCTTCGATCGCGGGCACCTGAACCAGATCGTATGGAATCTGGTGCGGAATGCGTGGCAGCATTGCCAGAAAAAAGATGCCAGCATCCGCATCGTGGTACGTCCCGGATACATGGGCGATGCCGTAATATGCGAGCTGTCGGACGACGGACCGGGCATACCGGCTGAGCTTCGGGCGCAGATTTTCGAGCCATTCTTCACCACGCGGCCGGGCGGCACCGGCCTCGGCCTGTATATCGCACGAGAGCTCGCCGACGCCAACGGCGCGGCGCTCGAACTGCTGCCGAAAGGTCCGGGCGCGAACTTTCGCATCACGCTCAAGCGCGCGGCCGATCCGGCGGCACGGAAGTAAGGGGAGCCAACATGATTCGCAAGGCACGCGACCGTGGACAACCGAAGGTGCTCGTCGTCGACGACGAGCCCGATTTGCTCGAACTGCTCGAGCTCACGCTCTCTCGCATGGGGCTCGACACGACGCGGGCGCAGACCGTCGGCGAGGCGACCCGGCTGCTCGACACGCAGGCATTCGACCTGTGTCTCACCGACATGCGGCTTCCCGACGGCGAGGGTCTCACCGTCGTCGAGCACATCACCGCCAAGGGCCTCGACGTCCCGGTCGCGGTGATCACCGCGTTCGGGAGCGCCGAGAACGCCGTCGCGGCGCTCAAAGCCGGCGCCTTCGACTATCTTGCGAAGCCGGTGGCGCTCGAGCAGCTGCGGGCATTGGTCAAGCAAGCGCTCAAGGTCCCGGAAAAGCCCGCGGCGCCGTCGTCGTATCAGTTGCTCGGCGAATCACCGGCAATCATGCTCGTGCGATCGATGATCGACCGGCTGTCGCGAAGCCAGGCGCCGGTATTCATTACCGGCGAGTCGGGCAGCGGCAAGGAGCTCGCCGCGCGGATGATCCACCTGGGCGGACCACGAAGCGAGCAGCCCTTCGTTCCGGTGAACTGCGGCGCAATTCCCGAGAACTTGATGGAAAGCGAGTTCTTCGGATACAAGAAAGGCGCCTTCACCGGCGCCGAGGGCGACCGCGACGGATTTTTCCAGGCCGCGAACAACGGCACGCTGTTCCTGGACGAGGTCGCGGACCTGCCGCTGCCGATGCAGGTAAAGCTGCTGCGCGCGATCCAGGAAAAGAAAGTGCGCAAGGTCGGCGCGACGACGGAAGAGCCGGTCGATGTGCGCATTATCAGCGCCACGCACAAGAGACTTCCTGCGCTGGTCGACGCCGGAGAGTTCCGCCAGGATCTGTTCTACCGGCTGCACGTGATCGAGCTCGCTATGCCGAGCCTGCGTGAGATGCGCGAGGATATTCCGTCGATCGCCGACGCGATCCTGAAAAAACTGGCGCGCGGCTTGCCGGCGAAGCTCGACCCGGAGGCCGCCACTGCGCTGGAAGCCTACCCCTTCCCGGGCAACGTTCGCGAGCTGGAAAACATTCTCGAGCGAGGCTTGTCGCTGGCGGCCGATGCGCTCAAGATTTCAGCAGACGATCTGCATCTCACGCCGCCGCCCGAAGAAGGTGACGCGTCGCTGCCCGCGGGAGACAAGTGGCCGCTGCAGGACTATCTCGATCGTGTCGAGCGCGCCGCTATCAACGAGGCGCTGGAAAAGACGCGCTACAATCGCACCGCCGCGGCCAAGCTGCTGGGGATTACGTTTCGGGCAATGCGTTACAGAATGGAAAGGCTTGGCATTAAGTAATCAAGTAGCCTTCCCTCTGCAGTTATCCTGGGAAAACCGCAATCCAGTCGAGTCTGCATTCAATTAACGACGAGTTCGAGTTACCGTGCATTCCGCGCGGGCGGTGGGACAAAGAGAGTGAGCGCCGCCTCGGCGGCAAATCGTTGGGTTGATACCGAGACGTTGCTTTTATCTCGGTAATGCGCAGCTTCGGCGCCTTCCGCCACCCCACACCGACGGTTCTTGCGGGTGCAAACTTGCGTGGTAAAGGCGGAGCGAAAGCACCTCACTCAGAACATCTTGCGGAAAACCTTGGCGATG
>DASZZK010000514.1:0-2405 GCA_035544975.1 Casimicrobiaceae bacterium
GCCCGTCGACGCAAGCGCTTCGGTCAGCGCCAGCGTCCGCGCGGAAAACAGGTCGTGCGTCAACGCCGCATCCTGGCGCAGGCTGTGCCGCACTCCCCGATCGAGCGCGGCGTCGTCGACACCGGCGACGGCAAGCCGGCCGAGAATGCTGTGCTCGCGTAACACCGCGTATAACTCGCCGGTCATGAAAGTGGCGAACGTCTCGATGCCCTCGGGCCCGGCGATAACCCATTTGCTGTGGGTGCCCGGCAGCACGATGACCTGCCGTGCGCCGATCTTTTCCGGCAAGGCGCCGAATACCTGCGTCTCCTCGCCGCGCATCACATCCGGCACCTCATCGACGCCGTGACACATCAAACCGGGGACAATGAAGAGCCGCGTTCCGGGCACGCTCGTCAACGCCGCTGCGATTGCGGGAAATCCCGCCGGACACTTGCAATAGGGCGCCTCGACCCAGCCCTGACGGCTGCCTATCATTCCCGACGCGATCAGCGGCACAGCGTCGGGCACCTCACCTCCGCAAAGAAGCTTCAGTGCTTCGGCAAAACCGCTGAGGGTCACTCGCTGCACTCCCAAGGGGGCGCTGCGCTCGCTTACAAGCTTGCCGACACCGTCGAGCGCGTACGCGCGCGCGGAGCTGGTGCCCCAATCGATGGCGATCAGGCGGACATCATCCATCGCCGATGCGTATCTTGAATGCGGCGGGTAGTGAGTGGGGATCGGCGCGCTGTGCGCGGGCTTCGCGCGGGGCGCCGCTACCAGCGTGCGGCGGCGTCTTCGTCGCTGGCGCGCGCCTCGACCCAGCGTTCGCCTTCCGGCGTCTGTTCTTTTTTCCAGAATGGGGCGCGGGTCTTGAGGTAATCCATGATGAACTGGCACGCGGCGAACGACTCTCCGCGGTGCGCGCTGGTGACCGCGACAAATACGATCTGGTCGCCCGGCTTGAGCGGCCCGACGCGGTGAATGACGAGCGCATCGTAGATGTCCCAGCGCTGCTTTGCGTCGTCGACGATTTGCGCCA
The DNA here is from genome assembly GCA_035544975.1 of Casimicrobiaceae bacterium. Taxonomy (GTDB): domain Bacteria; phylum Pseudomonadota; class Gammaproteobacteria; order Burkholderiales; family Casimicrobiaceae; genus PALSA-1003. Next base: position 1,022 of record DASZZK010000514.1, read on the forward strand.
GCGCTTTCTCGGTCATTCCCGGGTAGTGCTCCAGCGTCAGCGTGCTCACCTGCGCGGCGTCGTTGAGATCGCGCACCAGGCCGGTAAAGGTCGCGACTGCGCCGACGCGCGTGTCCCCCGCCCGTAATGTGGCGAGCTCGGATGAGACGTCGAAATCCTGTTCCTGGATCCGCACGGCCATGGAGTGTCAGCCTCCGGTCACCGGTGGAAACAGGGCCACCTCGTCGTCGCCGCCGATAAGGGTGGTCGCCTGCGCAAGGTCGTGATTCACCGCGACACGCACCGCCCGGCCCGACGCAAGCTCCTGGGACCAGACTCCGCCCCTCGTTCTCAGCCAGGCCAGCAGCGCGCCGACGGTGCCGATGTCGCCGGGCAATTCGACGTGCTCGGTCGACCTGCCGAATGCATCTCGGAGCCGGGCAAGGTAGACGATACGGACCATGTTCGAGCTTTAGGAGGCGCGGGATGTGCCGATTCTATCGCATCGACAAAAAACGCCAGCGGAAATACGCTGGCGTCGTAGCGGTCAAGCGCTCAGGAAAGCGTTTAGAACTTGAACTGAACGCCCACCGTGACTTGATCGCTTTCCGGCAGCAAACCCGTGTTCACGTTTTCTCCGCCGAATCGATTGAAGCGCGAGTATTCCACGCGCAGGCCCAGGACCTGCGTCAGGTCGTAACGCAGGCCGACGCCATAATTGACGCCGTCGCGCAGCCGCCGCGCGTCTACGGTGAGCAAGGTCACCGGTGCCAGCAACGCCCGGCCATCGGTCTGCGCATAGCCCAGGCGGCCGTACAGCGAAAGGCTGTGCACGAATTCCCAGCTGGTATACACATCCGCGTTCCAGGTCCGCGTCGGATCCGACAGGCCGAGACCGACGCTACTGACTCCTATCGATCCGGGACGCAAGGCGTACTTGTCGTTGGCGTTGAACGCCGCCTCGACCGAAATGTCGCTGGACCAGCGATAACCGCCAAACACCAGCGCGCGCTGCGTGGCGTCCTCGGCCGTGGGTGTGGCAAAGTGATTCCAGGCGAAAGGCAGCTTGCCGAGCACAAGGCCCATCGCATCGGCGCCGCCATCGCGAACCGACACGCCGCCGTAAAAGCCGTCCTGGGCGGCCGCACTGCCGGCGGCAACCATGACCGATGTGGCCAGCAAAATTGTCCGAAGTGTTTGTTTTTTCATCATTTCAGTGCGCGCCATGCACCAACAATACCTGCTTGATGCACAGAGATTTCCACAATTTCACCTTACGCCCGGGGTTTTCGGAAGTCAATTCGCCGACTCTTTGATCCGACGGCCGGTGCGCCCGGTGTTGCAAGGATGCCCGCGAGCGGTTCGGGATGCTGATTGGAGACGATTCAGGCGCTGGAGTTCCTGC
>DASZZK010000515.1:0-7541 GCA_035544975.1 Casimicrobiaceae bacterium
AGCGCCACCAGCCAGTCGGCGATGCCCGCCACCGAATTTCGGGCATCGCCGCCGCTCCGGCCGTGGCCGGGAGTGTCGACCGCGAACACGTTGTTTCCGTGATGCGCGAAGTATCGCGACTGCAGCGCCCAAACGCTGTGATCGTTGCACGCGCCGTGAACGAAGACGATGCTTGGCCGTGTTGCGTCGAAGGCGCGCCCGCCGGTGTAGGCATAAACCGAGCATCCGTTGACGTCGACCAGCACGGCTATTTCGTTTTCGACGCCGCGTACAGGGCGCGGCTCAGATCCTCGATCAGGTCGTCGGCGTTTTCCAGGCCGACCGACAGGCGGATCGTGCCTTCGGTGATGCCGGCGGCGGCGAGTTTCTCGGCCGAAACGCGGAAGTGCGTCGTGCTCGCGGGATGAATCACCAGCGACTTGGCGTCGCCGACATTGGCCAGGTGCGAAAAAATCCTCAGCGACTCGATGAATTTCCGCCCCTGATCCCGCGTGCCGCGGATGGCGAAGCTGAATACCGCGCCGCAGCCCTGCGGCAGCAGCTCCTGCGCGAGCTGATGGTCGGGGTGTTGCTCTAGCTCCGGATATCCCACCGACGCGACAAAGTCGTGCGCGGCGAGAAAGGCGACGATCTTGCGCGTGTTCTCCACGTGCCGCTGCATCCGCAGAGGCAGCGTCTCGATGCCCTGCAGAATCTGGAACGCCGTCATCGGCGCCATGCAGGCGCCGAAATCGCGTATGCCTTCGCGCCGCGCGCGCAGCAGGAATGCGGCGGTGGTCGACTCGTCGGTGAAGATCATGTCGTGGAAACCGCTGTAGGGTTCGCTCAAGGTCGGAAACTTGCCCGAGCGTCGCCAATCGAAGCGGCCGCCGTCGACCAACAGGCCGCCGATGACCACGCCGTGGCCGGAAAGAAATTTCGTCGCCGAGTGATAGACCAGATCCGCGCCGTGGTCGAACGGGCGCATCAGATACGGCGTCGTAAACGTCGAATCGACCAGGAGCGGCAAGTCGTGCTCATGCCCGAGCGCGGCGATGCGCGGGATGTCGAGCACTTCGAGGCCCGGGTTGCCGAGCGTCTCGCCGAACAGGAGCCTCGTTTCCGGCCGTATCGCCGCGCGCCACTGGTCGAGGTTCCGCGGATCGACGAAGCTGGTCTCGATCCCGAAACGCGGCAGCGTGAAATCGAGCAGATTGTGCGATCCGCCATAGAGCGAGCGCGAGGCGACGATGTGAGAGCCCGCTCCCAGGATCGTCGCGATCGCCAGGTGCAGAGCGGCCTGCCCGCTCGCCACCGCAATCGCGCCGACGCCGCCTTCCAGCGCGCTGATCCGCTCTTCGAGCACGGCACACGTAGGGTTGGAGATGCGCGAATAGACGTGGCCCGCGCGCTCCATGTTGAACAGCGCTGCCGCATAATCGCTGTCGGGGAAGACGAACGACGCAGTTTGGTAAATGGGAGTTGCGCGGGCCCCCGTTGCCGGATCCGGCGTCGCCCCCGCGTGCAGCGTCAAGGTATCGAAATGCGCGAATTTGGGTTTGCTCATCGAAGGCTCGCGGCGAGAAAAAGCGTGGCCTATGGTAGCGCAACGCACACCCTCGAATGCGGCGATCTCCCTTGATCTCGCCTAACGAAGGCTCCCTACTTTGCCGCGAGTCGGGCGAGGGCTTACACTGAAGGTACCGGCGATCCAAGTATCGCAATCCCTGGAGACAAACATGCAGCGCAAGGCATCCGCACGCTGGCAAGGCACGGTCAAGGAAGGCAAGGGCAGCATCTCGACCCAGTCGGGCGTGCTGAGCGACGCGCCGTACGGCTTTAACGCCCGCTTTGGTGACGGCAAGGGCACGAATCCGGAGGAACTGCTGGGGGCGGCACATGCCGGCTGCTTCACGATGGCGCTGTCTTTCGCTTTGAACAACGCCGGATTCACCGCGGAAGCGATCGACACCGAGGCGGCAGTCACCCTCGAAAAAGTAAACGACGCGTGGACGATCACGGCGATTCACCTGACCACGCGGGCGCAGGTGCCCTCCATCGACGCGGCGAAATTCGCCGAGATCGCGGGAGGCGCGAAGGCCAACTGCCCTCTGTCACGCGTGCTCAACGCAACCATTACGATGGACGCCAAACTGGGCGGCTGACAGGCATGAGCACCCATCCGCAACCACCGATCAAGGGCCGCAGCGCGACGATCAATCCGGGAAATCGCTTCCGCCGCGACACGCGAGAAGCCGTTGATGATGGCTGGACGCCGCCGCCTGCGGAAGGCAAGGCCGAGGGTGAGGACAAGGAGCTGCCGCCGCTGAAGACCACCATCACGATCCAGCGCTCGCGCACCATCATCGCCCGGAACGCCTCGCCCGACATCCCGTTCACACAATCGATCAACCCATACCAGGGGTGCGAGCATGGCTGCGTGTATTGCTACGCACGGCCGACGCACGCCTATCTCGATCTGTCGCCGGGACTGGACTTCGAGACCAAGCTTTTCGCCAAGCCGAACGCCGCGGCGCTGCTCACCGCGGAGCTTGCGAAACCCGGATACGTCTGCGACGCGATCGCCATGGGCACCAACACCGATCCTTATCAGCCCATCGAGCGCGAGTGGAAGATCACCCGGCAGATTCTCGAGGTGCTCTCCGCGTGCGAGCATCCGGTATCGATCGTCACCAAGTCGGCGCTGGTCGAGCGTGACATCGATCTCCTGGCGCCCATGGCGGCGAAGAATCTCGCGCGCGTCTACGTGTCGATCACCACACTCGACCGCGATCTGGCGCGGACGCTCGAGCCGCGCGCCGCCGCGCCTCATCGCCGGCTGGCCGCGGTCAAGGCCTTGAGCGAGGCGGGCATACCCGTCGGCGTGATGACTGCGCCGATCATCCCGCAGCTCACCGACAAGGACCTCGAAGCGATACTCGACGCCGCAAGCGCGAACGGCGCGCGTTACGCCGGATGGACGCTGGTGCGGTTGCCGCACGAGGTCAAGGATCTTTTCCGCGACTGGCTGGCACAGCACTATCCGCTGCGCGCCGAGCACGTGATGAGCATGATCCAGCAGATGCGCGGTGGCCGCGATAACGATCCGCAGTTCGGCTCGCGCATGCGCGGTCAGGGACTTTTCGCGGACCTCATCAGCCGCCGCTTCGACGTCGCATGCCAGAGGCTCGGCTTGAATCGCGAGCGGGCGCCCATGGACACGTCGCGCTTCACGCCGCCGCGCACCGAGGCCCAGCGCGCGCAGCTCACATTGTTCTAGATTCCAAGGCGCCAAGGCCCGAGATGCGCGAGCTGACGGAACGGCTGGGCCGCTGCTACACCGGCGCGGTGCACGACGTGCTGCGCATGATGGGGCACGACAACATCGTGCTGCCGCCCGAGATCAAGGCCATCGCGCCGGGAACCCGGCTTGCCGGACCGGTGTGGACGGTCTCCGGCCACATCGATCGCACTCGCACGCGCGATGAGACGCTCCTCGCATGGTGCACGATGCTGTCCAAGGCACCGTCCGGTCATGTGATCGTGTGCCAGCCGAACACTCATGAGATCGCGCTCATGGGCGAGCTCTCGGCGCAGACGCTTGAGGCGCGCGGCGTTTTGGGCTACGTCGTCGACGGCGGCTCGCGCGACACCGAGCTTGTTCTCGCTCAAGGCTTCCCGGTCTTCTGCTCGTTTCTGACGCCCGCCGACATCGTCGAGCGCTGGATCCCGGACTCCTTCGGCGAGCCGGTCACGATCGGCACCGTGGACATCTCGGCCGGCGATTACCTTCTCGGCGACCGCGACGGCGTGGTCGTCATACCGAAGTCGATTGCCCAGGAAGTGGTCACCCGCACCGAAGCCGTCGTTGCCACCGAGAGCGACATGCGCCGGGCACTGCTGGGCGGCATGGATCCGGTCGAGGCTTATCGAACGTTCGACAAGTTCTAAATAGGATGGTTGGTTTTGCAGCAGGCCCCTGAGTGGCGAAACCATCTTCGTTTGCGCGTGTCCATGTTTCAGGAGGCGGTTTTTATCTACCGCCGAACCATTTCTGCGCTGCACAACGGGAGTTGAAATTTTTTTGCACGAGGAGGCACCATGAGCCGATCCGATCGCCGCGCCTCACCGAATCACCGTGCAATGCGAGCTGCACTATCGGCCGCGCTGGCGCTGTTTCTGATCTTGATCGCTGGCGCTGCCGCGGCGCAAAGCTGCCCCGGCAACTTCTTCGATACCCTCGAGAGCAAGACCGACACGACGGCCGCGAAGCAGGACATCGGTAATGTCTGCAAGGGCCGGGATGTCACGGTGCGCGGTACGCTGCTCGATATCGCCAAGCGCGGGGACGGCTTCCAGCTGCATCTGGCGAGCGAGGCGAGCGGCAACAGAATCACCGTCAGCATGCGCGATCCGCCAGGCGCGGATATGTCGAAGCTGCAAAAAGGCTCGGTCGTGACGATCGCTGCCAAGCTGCGCGACTTTACCGGGTACCAGAACGAATACGTCATCCTGGAAGACGGCAGCTGCAAGGAGTGCGGCCGCTAGCACGACTCGGATCCGTCGGGAAACGGTCGCGCAAACCTTGGGGCGACGGTCGCGGTCGCGGCTAGGTTGCGCTCAGTTGCGTTAGGGGCCGCTGGCGACATCGCGGCCGGTGACAAGCCTTACGCGGGTGGTATCTCTTCGCCGGCGACAGGTGCCTCGGCGCCCGCATCGGCCTCAGGCTCGGCCTTGCTGTCCAATTTGCGTTTGCGCTTCTCTTCCTGTTTTTTCTTCTTTTCCAGTTCTTTTTGCCGCTTCTGGTATTGATAGTTTGGTTTTGCCAATGGGGCACCGTTTGGGAAAGGTGGGTTTGGAGACCCCATTGTAGGGGCAACTGCGGTTCAACCGCCAGCGATTGCGTACCGGCCGGGAGTCGTCCGAAGGCCTTGATTCGTACAGGAAGGCGCGCTAGCCGAACAAGTCGCGCGAGGGGCCGTAGTAAAGCTTTCCTTCCACCACACTCGCCGCCGACGTATACGGATGCACGATCGGGTCTTTCTGGCCCATGATATGCAAGACATCAACGCCACGCGCCTTGAGCGCGTCGGCAATGAGCGCCCGGTGGCAGCGCCACCACGGCGCCTCCGCGCACATGATCGCCGTCCTTGCGTCCGCGGCTTCGGCCATCAGTAGCGCCAGCGCCGCCTGGTCCTGCTGATGACCGGTGTAGCCTGGTTCGCTTATCGCAGAAAGCGCTTGCGGTAACCGAGCGCCCGATCGGTAGTTCTCTTCACGCGGGGATCAGTGGCTTTCCCGGCCGACCTTGGCGCCGGATTTGCCCACCAGGAAATCGAGGTCGACGCCTTGGTCGGCCTGCGTCACGGTTTCGCAGTAGAGCTTGACCCAGCCGCGATCCGAATGCGGCTTGGGCGGCTTCCATTTCGTTTTACGCCGTGTGAGCTCGGCATCGGATACGTGCAGATGAATGCGGCGCCTGGCCACGTCGAGCTCGATCATGTCGCCGTTCTCGACCAGCGCTAGCGGCCCTCCGTCAGCGGCCTCGGGCGCGGTGTGCAGCACCACCGTTCCGTAGGCGGTGCCCGACATCCGCGCGTCGGAGATGCGGATCATGTCGGTCACGCCCTTTTTCAGGATCTTGGCCGGCAGCGCGAAATTGCCGACCTCGGGGAAGCCGGGATACCCCTTCGGTCCGCAGTTCTTGAGCACCAGCACGCACGAGGCGTCGACGTCGAGCTTGGAGCTGTCGATGCGCCGATTCAAATCATCGATGTCCTCGAACACTACGGCGCGGCCCTTGTGCTTCATGAGCTTCGGCGTCGCCGCCGACGGCTTCAGGACCGCACCCCTCGGCGCGAGGTTGCCGCGCAACACCGCGATGCCCCCGTGCGGCTTGAACGGCTTGCCAACCGGCGTGATCACCGACTCGTTGTAATTCACGGCGTCCTTGGAATTCTCCCAGATCGTGCTGCCGTTGACCGTGAGCGCCTGCTTGTGCAGATACTCGCCGATTTCGCGGATCACGACCGGCAGCCCGCCGGCATAATAAAAATCTTCCATCAGGTATTTGCCGGAAGGCATCAGGTTGACCAGGCACGGCATGTCCCGGCCGAGGCGGTCCCAGTCGTCGAGCGACAGCTTGACGCCCATGCGGCCGGCGATCGCGAGCAGGTGGACGACTGCGTTGGTCGAGCCGCCGATGGCGCCGTTGACCATGATGGCGTTCTCGAACGCGTCGCGGGTCAGGATCTTCGACATCTTCAGATTCTCGTGCACCATGTCCACGATGCGCCGGCCGGCCATGCGCGCAAGCACCTTGCGCCGCGAGTCGACCGCCGGTATGGCAGCGTTGGTCGGCAGGCCCATGCCCAGCGCTTCCACCATCGACGCCATCGTCGACGCGGTGCCCATGGTCATGCAATGGCCGGCGGAACGCGACATGCAGGACTCGGCGTCGATCAAGTCGCGCTCTGTCATCTGGCCGGTCTTGAGCATCTCGGTGAACTTCCACACGTGCGTGCCGGAGCCGATGTCCTCGCCGCGGAACTTGCCGTTGAGCATCGGTCCGCCCGAGATGCCGATGGTCGGCAGGTCGCACGATGCAGCACCCATCAACAGCGCAGGTGTGGTCTTGTCGCAGCCCATCATCAGCACGACGCCGTCGAACGGATTGGCGCGTATCGACTCCTCGACGTCCATCGCGACCTGATTGCGGAACAGCATGGTGGTCGGCCGCATCAAGGTCTCGCCCAGGCTCATCACCGGAAACTCGAGCGGAAAGCCGCCGGCGTCGAGAACGCCGGAACGAACGTGTTCGGCCAGCTCGCGAAAATGCGCGTTGCACGGCGTGGCCTGCGACCAGGTGTTGCAGATGCCGATCACCGGCCGGCCATCGAACTGGTCGTGCGGGATGCCCTGGTTCTTCATCCACGAGCGATGCACCAGGCCGTCGCGATCGCGGCGGCCGAACCATAGCGTTGAACGCAGGACGTGCTTGGACCTGGAAATTTTTTTGCTCATGCGGGTGGGTTGGGAATAATCAGGCGGCGATGCGCGCGCCGGTCTTCTGATCGAAGACGTGGACCATCGCCGGGTCCACGGCGAGGCCGATCTTGTCGCCCGGATTGACGACTGGACGCCCGTGCGTGACCAGCACGATCTGCGCTTCGCCGGCCTGCACCAGAAGCTCGGTCTCGGCTCCCGTCGGCTCGACCACGATGATTTCCGCCGGCACCGCGCCGCTGCCACCGAGCGAAAGGTGCTCCGGCCGCACGCCGTACGCCACCGACTGGCCGTCGGCGCCCGCGGTGTGCCCGAGGGGCCAGCGCACTCCCCCCGCAGCCTCGACCCATGCTCCGCCATTCGCGCGCCGCACCGTGCCGCTGACGATGTTCATTGCCGGCGAGCCGATGAATTGGGCGACAAAAAGATTGTCCGGCCGGTCGTACAGCTCGAGCGGCTCGCCGATTTGCTCGATCCGGCCATCGTGCATCACCACGATGCGATCGGCCATGGTCATTGCCTCGACCTGATCGTGCGTCACGTAGACCGTCGTCGTC